>NZ_JBNFOJ010000116.1:0-8899 GCF_057364705.1 Brevundimonas sp. CURTG3B2_SDJG | reverse complement strand
ACGGCGACGACGACGGCCGCGAACAGACGGATCGGATGGACGGGAAGCTGGATCATGGCGGTCTCTTGGGGCGCGTCGGGGAGGAGCGGCGCGCCACCTTGGCCCGGCCGGCGACGAAGCGAAACCCCCGGCCGCGCGCCGTCCCGGGGTCTTCGGGATATAGGTTGGCGAAACCGACGCGACAGGTCTTGCCCCCCGCCCCCCGTGCGCTAGAGACCCGCCCTCGCCGTTCGCGGCCGTGCGCACCCGTAGCTCAGCTGGATAGAGCACCAGACTACGAATCTGGGGGTCAGGAGTTCGAATCTCTTCGGGTGCGCCACTTTCTTCCCTGAAATCCGACGCGGCCGTTTTCACGGCGCCCAAGGTCACGGAATGAGCAGTATCTTCAGGCAGGTCCGCCCCGCGGGTTGGCCGGACGGGACGGTTTCGCCGACGGGATAGGTCTGGAGCCCCATGCCTGGTCGCTCGAACCGGCCGTAGAGGAACCGGCCGTGCTCGCCGCGATACGGCTGCCGGCGGAAGCCCATGGCCTCCAGTTCGGCGGTGAACGTCGCATAGTCGACGCCGCAGACGTCGTCGATCGGGGGCGTGTCGCCGGGGTGGGCGTTGAAGCTGAAAGCGAAGCGCGCGCCGATCTTGGGCGGCTGTCGTCCTTCAATGCTGTACGACCAACGGGCCGAGAGAGGCTCTCCAAAGCCCCAGTAGTCGGCTTCGAACAGCCGGACCGGCACGCCGAACGCCTGGGTCAGTCGCTCGGGCGTGAAGTCCTCGACCCGCTCCGACGATTGGATCAGCGCCAGCAAGCGCGTGAGCGCCTGTTCGGCGTTCAGACGCGGGGAGGCTGGCGCCGGGGCGGCCGACGTCTCCTGAGCCGAAGCGAGAGCCGGAGCGGCACCCAGCAGGAGCAGCGCAGCCGCAGACGCGGCGAAAGGCGCGGCGAGAAGCGAGGTCAGGCGATGAGGCATCCGGGTTTCCATGGCGATCCGGTCCTGACCGTGGGACGCGTCCGTCCCGTCGTCAACGAACGGCATCTGACGAAAGGGACGGCCGGCCCGGCGCGCCATCGCGACATGGACTTGAGGGCCGACTGGCCCCAGCCTGACGGCATGATCGAATCGTCCGCCGATGCCTGAGGCCTACGAGTTCTTCGCCGGAGGCGGAATGCTGCGCGCCGGGCTGGGCGAAGGCTGGCGCTGCCGGCTGGCCAATGACATCGACCCCGCGAAAGCCGCCGCCTATCGCGCGAACTGGGGCGGCGAGGAGCTGGTGGTGGGCGATATCGCGGCGCTCACCCCCGCCGACCTGCCCGGCCAGGCGGATCTGATGTGGGGCTCCTTCCCCTGCCAGGACTTGTCGCTGGCGGGCGCGGGCGCGGGGCTGGGCGGGGCCAGATCGGGGACCTTTCACGCCTTCTGGGATCTGGCGCGAGGCCTGGCGGGGGAAGGCCGCGCGCCCCGGATCGTGGCCATCGAGAACGTCTGCGGCGCGTTGACCTCGCGGGGCGGGCGCGACTTCGAGATCCTGTGCCGGACCTGGGCGGACGCCGGCTACGCCTTCGGCGCGCTGGTCATCAACGCCGACCGGTTCCTGCCCCAGTCCCGGCCGCGGCTGTTCATCGTGGGCGTGCGGGGAGACCTGGCGATCGACCCGACGCTGGTTTCAGCCGGCCCCTCGGAACCCTTCCACCCGTCGGCGCTGAGCCGGGCGGTCGAACGCCTGCCCGGGGACCTGAAGGCGCGGATGCTGTGGTGGCGGTTGCCGGACGCGCCGGGCGGGGCGCCGGCGCTGGAGATGATCGTCGAGAGCGACGTTCCGGCGCGGAACTGGCATTCGCCCGAGCAGACCCGGCGGCTTCTGGCGCTGATGTCGCCGGTCAACCGGGCCAAGGTGGAGGCGGCGCGCGGCGAAGGCGGCCGGCGGGTCGGCGCGCTGTACCGGCGCACGCGGACGGACGCGGAGGGTCGCAAGGTCCAGCGGGCGGAGGTGCGTTTCGACATGGCCGGCTGCCTGCGCACGCCCGGCGGCGGCTCCAGCCGCCAGACGCTGGTGGTCATCCAGGACGGCGTGGCGAGGTCCCGGCTGATGACCGCGCGCGAGACGGCGCGACTCATGGGCCTGCCGGACACGTACCGGCTGCCCGCGTCCTACAGCGCGGCCTGCCGTCTGACGGGCGACGGCGTGGCCGTACCCGTGGTGCGCCACCTGGCCAGGGCGTTGTTCGAACCCTTGTTGGCCGCAGCGGACGGAGCCCGCCGCGCCGCCTGACCAGGCGCCCGCTTGCCAAACGCGTGGACCGGCGCATCATGCCTTCCGACGATCTGGGGAGGTCTTCAATGAAATCGATACTGTTCAGCCTGACGGCGATTGCGACCCTGACGGCCGCGCCGGCGTTCGCCGAGAATTGGAACCCTTATTCGCGGACCGATGTGCGGGTCTATCTGGCGGACGTGGATAGCATCACGACGGTCGACGGCGTGACCTCGATCCGGACGGCCACGACGCCGATGAACGCGGCCGCCGGAGACCTGAGCCACGCCCGCGAAACCTATCAGTTCCAATGCGCGGCGGGGAAATGGCGGACCGCCGGATTGACCGAGCACGGGGCCGACGGCTCGGAGAGCGAGACCTATCCCGAG
The DNA here is from genome assembly GCF_057364705.1 of Brevundimonas sp. CURTG3B2_SDJG. Classification (NCBI taxonomy): domain Bacteria; kingdom Pseudomonadati; phylum Pseudomonadota; class Alphaproteobacteria; order Caulobacterales; family Caulobacteraceae; genus Brevundimonas; species Brevundimonas sp. CURTG3B2_SDJG. Next base: position 6,263 of record NZ_JBNFOJ010000116.1, on the reverse strand, counting down.
GAGGGCGCGGAGTGGGAGAACATCCGACCCAACACCGTGCCGGCCTATCTGAAGCAGGTCGCCTGCGACGGCGCCCGGGCCCAGGGGCAGACCTGGCCGACGATCCAGGCCTTCATCGAAGCCGGACGTCCCCGCGGCTGACGGTCATGGGCCGCGCCATGGTCGTCCTCGCTCGGGACGACTCGGCGGCGGCAAGTCGGCGAGGGATCAGTCGCGGATGAAGTGCGGCAGGAAGCGCGAGGTGTTGCGGGTGATGCGGCCGCGATCCTCGCGCAGGCCGACGCCCGCGGCCTCCGCGCCCACGATCCAGGAGCCGACGATCACATAGTTGCCGTCGAATCGCGGCGGGGGCAGGAGCGCCTGCCGGATGTGCGATCCGTCGCCATAGCCGCCGTCCAGCACCTTGCCGCGCCGCCCCCGGTCGACCAGCTCGACGTTCGCGCCCTCGCGCGAGAACAGGGGCTTGCGGACGTAGGACGAGCCCAGCCGTTCGTGCGCCGGGTCGGTTTCGAAATAGGCCTCCAGCAGGTTGGGGTGGCCGGGATGCCGTTCCCACAGCAGAGGCAGAATGCCCTTGTTGGACAACAGGCTCTTCCAAGCCGGCTCCAGCACCGTCACCTCGGCGTTCGGGAGCGGCTGGGCGTAGTCGTCGCGCAGCATCTGCTCCCACGGGTACAGCTTGAACAGCGCGCCGATCAGCCAGTTCTCGTGGTCGACGAAACGGCCCTCCTCGTTCAGGCCGATCTGATCGATGGCCACGAACTGCGGGTTCAGCCCGGCCTGCTTGGCCAGATCCTCCAGGAACCGCACGGTCTGGCGGTCCTCGATGAAGTCCGGGTCCGAAGAGAAATGCATGAAGCCGCCGTCCGGGAAGATCGCCCGGAAGCGGTCGACCAGCTTCTCGTGAAGGCTGTTGAACTGGTCGGCGTCGGGCGGAAGGACGCCGGCGGCGATCTGGTCCTCAAGCCAAAGCCACTGGAACACCGCCGTCTCGTAGACCGAGGTCGGGGTGTCGGCATTGTACTCGTACAGCTTGGCCGGCCCCTGGCCATCGTAGGCGAAGTCGAAGCGGCCGTACAACGACGGCTCGCCCCGCCGCCAGCTGTCGGCGACGTAGTCCCGCATCGCTTCCGGAATCTCGAGCGCCGCCATCAGGCGCTCGGACTTCACGGCCTCGTCCACCAAGTCCAGGCACATCGCGTGCAGGGTCTCGGTCGGGCCTTCGATCCCGTCCTCGATCTCGGCCATCGAGAACACATAGGCGGCGGTCTCGTCCCAGTACGGCTTGCCGTCGTCATGACGCCAGGTGAATCCCAGCGCCTCGGCCTTGGCGTCCCAGTCCGGGCGAGGATCGAGCTTCAGGCGTTTCAAGAGATCAGGCCTTGTCCTTCTCCACCGGAACGGCCTGCTCGATCAGGGGCGTGACCACCTTGACCTCCTGGGCCGTCAGGCGGGCCAGCACGTCGTCGGCCGAGGCGTGGCCCGGCAGGATGCCGGCCTCGCGCAGCTTGGCGTCCAGATCGGCCCCGGTGCGCTTGTCCTCCAGCTCCTGGCCGACGCGCAGACGCTCTTCCTGCACCGCCTGCCGCTGCTTGATCCGCGCCAGGCTGTCGGCCGCCGAGCCGATCCGCGAATGAGCGCCTTGCGACTGGAGGGCCACCGACGTCTGCGCCTTCTGGACGGAATCGTTGACCTTCACGATGTCGATCTCGCGCCGCAGCGTCTCGATCTTCTGGTCGGTGGAGGCGATGGCGGTGCGCAGGCGGGCCTCGGCCTCCTTCATGCCCTCGATCAGAGGACCGCGCGTGCCGATCTCGGTCTCCAGCTCGGCGATCCGGCCGGCGACTTCGCGGGCCAGATCGGTCTTGCCCTGCGCCATGGCCGCGCGGACCGAGCTCTCATACTTGGCGATCTGCTCGCCGAAGCTCTTCAGTTCGTTCTCGGCCATGCGGCGGCGCGCCACCAGGCCCGCCAGGTCGTCGCGGGCCTTGCCTTGGGCGGTGTCGGCGTCGCGAATCTCCTGGTCCAGGATCTTCAGCGCGTTGGCGTCGACCACCGCCTGGCCGGCTTCGTGAGCCGTGCCGCGGAACAGGGCCGAGAGTTTGGACAGCATGGACATGGTTCGTCTCCCGGCTCAGGCGGCGTTGGGGGCGGCGTCGGCGCCGAAGGTTTCGCGCAGCTCGGTGGCGTCGATGGCGTTCTCGGCCAGGGTGCGCAGCTCGATCAGGATGGTCTGCAGCGTCGTCTTGCACGACAGCTCGCCCATCAGCTCGTAGATGTCCTGGCTGTCCACCGTCGTGATGGCGAAGTTGGACAGCGGCACCACGCGCTGGGCCTTCAGCAGGAAGGCGTTGAAGGCCGCCGTGTCCGCCTGTTCGGCGACCGGCCAGAGCAGAACCGAACAGACGATCTGGGCGCCGCCGACGCTGAGGTAGATCGGCAGGTCGCCGTACTCGTGCATGGTGACCAGCAGGACCGGATCGGCCCCCTCCAGCACCCGAGCGGTCAGCTCGCCCTCGCGCACCAGTTCCGACGACTCCAGGGCCGCCCGGATGGTCGGCACAGTCCAGGCGGTTTCGATCACGGCGTCCATGGGATGGGTTTCTCCAGAAGGATCGGAAGGCGGAAGGCGGCGCGGGCGCCGGACAAGATCAGGGCCCCGACTGGACTCCGTGACGATGGCGTGGACCGCCGCCCTCACATCGTCCTTCGCGGCGCCCGGCACCCAGAACTCTAGCTTGACCATACCCGCCTCACGCCGGGCCTTGCGCCAAGCACGTATACGATCGTTCGCCGCAGGCAAGGGATTTCGGCCGGGATTACGCATGTTTCATGTAACGCGTAACAGGAACGATTGACTTTGGCCAGCGGTCTGCGAAAAGTCCATCGAACGCCGGGCGGGGGCCCGGGGCGGACACGACCCTTGCATGCTGCTGCCGCGATTGAAATTGGCGCGCGTCTTCGACCGGGCGTTCCACGCCATGGCCGACATGCACTGGACGTTGCTGTTCGTTCTCATCGGGATGCACGCCTTGTCCACCTGGGGCCTGATCTCCCTGGCCGGAGAGACGAAGCTCCAGGCTCCGGCCGCCTTTTTCTACTGGTATGCGACGACAGCCTACACCGTCGGATACGGCGACCTCAGCCCGCAGACGGACGCGGGCCGGCTGATCACGGCGCTATGGGTCTTCCCCGGCGCGATCGCCGCCTTCACCACCATCGTCGCCAAGGTCCTGGCCGCCATCGGCGAGGTCTGGCGCGTCCGTCGCGCGGGCAAGGGAGACTATTCGAGAATGACCGACTCCATCGTGCTCATCGGCCACCATCCGGCGCGCACGCCCAAGATGATCGCCGAGCTGTGCAGCGACCTGTCGCCGGACCAGACGCTGGTCCTGCTGACGCGGCAGGTTCTAACCGATCTCGACCCCCGCATCCGCTACGTCCACACCGAAAGCCTGACTTCCACCGCGGCGCTGCAACGGGCCGGCGTCCCGCACGCCAGCCAGGTCCTGGTCTTCACCAGCACGGATTCGGACACCCTCTCCGCCACCCTCGCCGCGGCCGCCCTGACCGGTCCGGACGCCCACATCGTCTGCTATTTCGAGGACGAGGATCACGCCCGCCTGATCGACCAGCACTGCCCGCGGGTCGAGGTGATCCTCTCCGCCGGGCCCGAAATGGTCGCCCGCGCCTGCAAGGACCCCGGCTCCAGCCAGGTCATCAGCGCCCTGACCAGCCACCTCGACGAAGGCGCGACCCTGTTCAGCCTGCGATGGCCCGCCGACGCGGCAAGGCCGTCCGGCGACCTAGCCCGGGCTCTGCTGGACCGCGGCGCCACCCTGTTGGCCATCCAGTCGTCGGACGCGAACGCCCCCACGTTCAATCCCGCCCCGGATCGCGTGGTCCAGGCCGGCGATCGCCTGTTCTACGTCGCGGCCGGCAGGCTCGATGCGTCGGCGTTGGCGGGCTAGAACAGGGCATGTTCAAGCGGCTTTTCGGTTCTGGAGACAAGGCGACGGCGCCTAACGCCACGCTGGCCGAGGTGCGCAACATCACCGTCGGACGGACCGTGTCGCTGGACGTCCTGGCCTGGGAGCGCCTCGGCGACCAGACCCGGTTCAGCCTGGACCGCGACGCGCTGGAGATCACCGCCCAGGGCGTCATCACGCTGGACGGCGGCCAGCACGTGCATCGGTTCTACACCGACGACCACGTCATGCTGCAGGCGATGAGCGACGACCCGGAAGGCCGCGCCGCCTACGATTTCACCCTGTTCATTCCGTGGTCGTCGGCCTATCCGCCCGGCGAGCGCGAACGCCGCCTGTGGCGCGACCGGCTGTCCGAGCCGGTGTTCGACGGCGCGGCCGAGGACCTGCCGGCCTATCCGCGCTTCTGGTTCTCCGAAAGCGACGCCCGCCAGCCGCCGGTCGAGCTCTGGGAATCCATCTTCGACGACCGCGCCGCCGCCACGCCCTACAGCCGGATCTTCCAGGCCTGCATGCTGTATGCGCGCGACCTGGCCGGCGGGCGCGAGCTGATGATGGCGCTGGAGATGGAGCCGCACGACGCCGCCGGCCGGCCCGGCGACGTCACGCACGAGATCATGATCGGCATTCCGTTGGAGATGGCCGAGTTCCGCGCCTGACAGCGCAAAGCAGAGGGGGTTTCATGTTCGACTGGTTCGCATTCCAGACGGGGGCCGTCGCCTTCGTCATCGCCTTCGTGGCAGCGGTGATCTTCTTCGTCGCCTTCAAATTCATCTATCAGCTGGTCACGCCCTATCATGAGCGGGATCTTATCCGTCAGGGCAACACCGCCGCGGCCGTCGCCCTGGGAGGAGCGCTGATCGGCTACGTCCTGCCGCTCGCCTCGGCCCTGTCACACACCGTCAGCCTGCCCGAGTTCGCCGCCTGGGCCCTCCTGGCGGGGGTGATCCAGATCGTGTCCTTCATCGTTGTCAGCCGGCTGGTCTACAAGGCGCTGGCCGCCCGCATCGAGGCCGGCGAACTGGCCGCAGGAGTCTATCTGGCCTCCATCTCCATCGGCGTCGGCCTGCTCAACGCCGCCTGCATGACCGCGTGAGGACGCCATGACCGACGACGCCCTGCCCCAGACCTCGCCGCCGCAGACCACCACCATGCGCCGTCTCAAACGGTCGCGGGCGCTGCACGTGTCCAGCCTGATGGCGACGGTCGGCTTCTCGATGGCGGCCTGCAGTTCGCCGCAACGCGAGGCCTACATCGAACCCGCGCCCGAACCGGCCCTGGCCTACACGTCGGTGGCGGACTGCCAAGCCGCCAACGACGTCAGCGACGCCGAATGCGACGCCGCCTACGCCGAGGCCCAGCGCCAGTCCGCCGAGACCTCGCCACGCTACTTCACGCGTGAGGAGTGCGAAGGCCAATGGGGCCCTGAACAGTGCCGCGAGCTGAACCACGGCGGCGGATCCTTCTTCGGCCCGCTGGCGACCGGCTTCATCATCGGTCGCATGCTGAACGGCGGATATGTGGGCGGCGGCCCGCTCTATCGCGATCGCCAGGATCAGTATTCCAACGGGTACGGCGGCGGCTACCTGAGCCGCGACTACCGTACGGGCCGGATGATCACCAACGCACGCGACCACACCCCCGAGGCCCGCCAGGCGCCGGCCCGGGTCCAGAGCCGCACCACCGTCGTCTCCCGCGGCGGATTCGGCGGGGGCGGACGCGGCTTCGGCGGATAGGCCGCAAACGGGCGGGCATGTCCCGCCCCCACGGCTTCCACGGCCTGAGCCGTTGCGGCTCGCAGATTGACGCCGGTTGGACCGCCACACCAGGGCGGCCCGCCGTCGTCAGGCGTCGACCGCGGCGTCCAGGGCGTTTTCCTGGATGAACTCGCGGCGCGGCTCGACCACATCGCCCATCAGCTTGGCAAAGAGGTCCGACGCGTCCTCCTCGTGCTCGACCGAGACCTGCAGCAGGGTGCGGGCGTTGACGTCCAGCGTGGTCTCCCACAGCTGCTCGGGGTTCATCTCGCCCAGGCCCTTGTAGCGCTGGATGGCGATGCCCTTCTTGCCGGCGTCCAGCACCGCCTCCAGCAGGTCCAGGGGCCCGCGGATGGTGACGGCCTTGTCCTTGCGGCGGAAGACGGCGGGCTTGTCGAACAGGCCCTCGAAGGCGGCCGCGCGCTCGGCCAGGCGCCGCGCGTCCAGCGACCGGACCAAGGCCTCCTCCAGCACGATGCGCTCGCTGACGGCGCCGGCGCACGCGCTCGAAGCAGGCGGC
>NZ_JBNFOJ010000115.1:0-9009 GCF_057364705.1 Brevundimonas sp. CURTG3B2_SDJG | reverse complement strand
ATACCGCTCATCCCCGCGAAGGCGGGGACCCAGTGTTTTGGGCGATCCGGCCGCGCCAGGGGCCCGCAAACGACAATCCCGCCGACCTTGTGCCGGCAAAAGAACTGGGTCCCCGCCTTCGCGGGGATGAGCGGAAATCCAAGCTGCTGATCTTGCTTTGCTTTAAATGAGTCTGAACCCTGGTAGCTAGTGGCTAGCCGATCACCGCATAGCGACCCCGGGGCAAGCCAAATTTATCCGGCTCAAGACTCCGATCTCCACTTCACTAGCCACTAGCCACTAGCCACTAGCCGCTACTTCCACGCCGGCCCCTCGATCTCGAACCCGCGCGCCTCCAGCGAGTCCAGCGGCCCGCCTTCCTCGGCCAGCAGGCGGACAGGCGCGACGCCCATGGTCACGCCAGGCGACACCAGCGCCGTCTCCACCGCGGCGGCCCATTGCTGGTGCAGCACCGGGGACAGCTCCGGGTCGCCCCAGGGCCAGCAAATGCGCAGCGCCTGCTCGATCGGCGAGTTGACCACCTCCGGCACGCGGAAAGCGCGCCAGTCCTCGGCCCGCTCGCGCGACGCGTCCGGCCCCATCTCGGCCGCCGCGATCGCCCGCTCGACGCAGGGCGCATGCACGCTCTGCGGCGCGTTGATCAGGCTGTCGATCATTTCGTCGCCGCGCACCGTTCCGATCGGCCGCGTCGTCCACCCGCGCGCGGCGCCCCGCGCGGCGGACCACGTCGACCGCGTCCACGCCTTCGCGTCCCGCCCGGAAGCCCGCCTTGTCCTGCATCAGGTCGAAGCCGACGAACAGCAGGCTGGTCCGGCGCCAGTCCTGATCCCGCTCCCCGGCCATCAGGGCTTCCAGCCGCGTCTGGTACTCCGGCGTCAGATAGTCGGCTGTCGTCTGTCCCTCGGGCAGCCGCCCGATCGTGCGGGCCCGCCAGATCACCCGAAAGATGTCGTTTAGCGAGACCCGCCCCTCCTGCGGCAGCAGGATCAGGTCCGCCTTGGCCGCCGCGGCCTCCAGCGCGTCGGGCCGCCAGGTCACGTCCCGCGGAATGCTGCGGATCGCCCCCACCAGAATCAGGGTGCTGTCGCCCCGGGTGATCGTCCACATCGGCGCGCCGGACCGCCGGGCCAGCACCACGACCTCGTCCAGCTGGCTGACCTCTTCCTGCGCGGGCGGCCCGGAAGCGTCCTGCGCGAGCGCCGTGGAGACAGGAATCGAAAGGGCCAGAACGGCCGACAAGAGAATTGAGACGGATTTCACGAAATCACCCGTTTGACCTTGTGATTGACAGTATTACCCGGCCCACATCAGAACAAGAAAATGACAAAGCTGTAATGCTGTCACCGATTTAATCCACCTGTCCGTCTTGTAACTGGAGACGGGCGCGGCGGACCGTCACACCTCTCGTCACACGACGAGGGGAGTTCTGCAATGACCAAGACCATTCTGCTGGCGACGACGGCCCTGTTCCTGTCCGCCGGCGCCGCCGCGGCCCAGACGCCGCCCGCGCCCCAGCCGGCGGCCTCAACCCGCGCCCCAGGCCGAGGCCGGACAGACGGGCGTCCTGGTCTTCACCCCGGACTTCTTCGCCGACCAGCAGCCCAACACCGCCCTGGACATGGTCAACCGGGTCCCCGGCTTCAGCGTCAATGACGGCGCCGGCAGCCGGGGCTTCGAAGGATCGGTCGGCAACGTCCTGATCAACGGCTCGCGGCCGGCGTCCAAGAACGACACCGGCTCCAACGTGCTGGGCCGCACCCTGGCCTCCCAGGTCGAGCGCATCGAACTGATCCGCGGCGGCGCCCCGGGCATCGACATGCAGGGCTACTCCGTCGTGGTGAACGTGATCACCCGCAGCCAGTCCAGCCGTCAGTCGATCTTCACCGGCAACGCGGCCCTGTTCGAGGGCGGGAACGACGTCTACGGCGGTTCGTGGCAGTTCACCGCCAAGGACGGCGACCGAACCTGGGGCTTCACCCTCAGCGACGGCATGTCGACCAGCGACTCCAACGGGGTCGGCCCGGTCATCCGCCGCGACGCCCTGGGCGCCATTCTGCGCGACGAGCACTTCTTCAACGACCAGTCCGGCGGGGGCAATCGGTGCGGGTCAACTACGCCAGCCCCTTCCTGGGCGGCAAGATCGACCTGACCGGCCGCTACGGGCTGAACGACTACTCCAGCATCAACCTGCAGACCTCGCCCACCGTCCGACGCGAGAGTCTCTACGCCGAGGACGGTTCCAGCGGCGAGTTCGGCCTGGTCTACACCCGCGACATCGACAGCCGTCTGCGGTCCGAGACGCGCTTCATCCACGAGTTCGGCTCGTTCGAGAACGAAGCCACCTCGCGGACCCGGCTGAACGGCGTGGATGGCGCCGAGCAGCGGTTCTCCTCGGAAGGAGAGGAATCCGAGACCATTCTGCGCAGCCTGCTGCGCTACGAGCACTCCCCCCGCCTGACCTTGGAGACCGGCGGCGAGGTGGCCTACAACATGCTCGAGGTCGATCAGGCCTTCAGCGTCGGCGGCGTGCCCGTCGCCCTGCCGTCCGCCTCGGTCAAGGTCGAGGAGACGCGGGGCGAGCTCTTCGCCAAGGGCACCTGGCGCCCGCGCGACAACCTGACCCTGGAAAGCGGCCTGCGCGTCGAGGCGTCCACCATCAGCCAGTCGGGCGACGCCGAGAAAGAGAAGAGCCTGTACTTCGTCAAGCCGCGCTTCCTGGCGACCTGGACGCCGATGCCCAACAACCAGTTCCGCCTGCGCTTCGAGCGAGAGGTCGGCCAACTCGACTTCGGCGACTTCGCCGCCTCGGCCGAGTTGGAGGACGAGAACGTCTTCGGCGGCAACATCGACCTCGAGCCCGAACAGCGCTGGATCAGCGAACTGGCATACGAGCGCCGCTTCTGGGGCGACGGCATCGTCAGCGTCACCCTGCGCCACGACGAGATCAGCGACGCCATCGACTTCATCCCCCTGGACGGAGGGCTGTCGGCCCGCGGGAACATCGGCGACGGCACGCTGGACCAGCTGTCGGTCAACATCCTGGTGCCGACGGACCGGTTCGGCTTCACCGGCGGCCGTCTGGGCTTCCGCAACAACTGGAACCACACCGAGGTCACCGACCCGACCACCGGCGAGACCCGCCCGATCTCCAACGTCCGCGCGTCCCAGGCGACGATCACCATCGCCCAGGACATCAAGTCCTGGAACCTGCAGTGGGGCGGCGCCTGGCTACCGCTGCTGGGTCAGCCCAACTACGACCCGGATCAGAAATTCAGCTGGCGCGGCAGGGACTATTTCGAGGCCTGGGTTGAGTACAAGCCGACCCCGACCCTGTCGCTGCGCGCCCAGGTCAACATCTGGAACAATTTCGACCAGGAGCGGATCGTCTATGGCGACCGCGTCACGCGGCCCATCGCCTACGTCGAGACCCGCGAGATCGATCCCCGCACCTTCTGGCAGCTTCGCCTGCGCAAGACCTTCTGATCCGGCGGGCTCCACGCCGTTTTCCAAGCGTGGAGCCCGCCACGGCGACGCCGCAAGCGTTGCCGCGAATTAATCCACATTTCGCTGTTGTAACTGGAGCGGTCGGCGAGGCGCGGGCACCGTCCGCCGCAACAGGGAGAGGGTTCATGCGCAAGGCTATCTGGCTGACCGGCGCCGCCGTGTCCGTGCTCGCGTCGCCGGCCCTTTCTCAGACGGCGCCGTCCCGCCCTCTCCAGATCCGCGAAGCGCCGCCCAGGCGCCGGTCGCGACGGACCGCTGCGGACCTCTCCCGAAGTCGACGCCGCCCAGCGCGGCGTGCTGGTCTTCGAGCCCGCGTTCTTCGCCGACGCCCGGCCCGACACCGCGCTGGACATGATCTCGCGCCTCCCGGGCTTCAGCCTGGACACGGGCGACAGCGACACCCGCGGCCTGGCCGGCGCGACCGGCAACGTCCTGATCAACGGCCAGCAGCCTTCCAGCAAGACCGACAACCTCGAGAACGTCCTGCGCCGCATCTCGGCGGCCGGGGTGGCCCGCGTCGAACTGATCCGCGGCGGCGCTCCGGGCATCGACATGCAAGGCCGCGCGGTGGTCGCCAACATCGTCCTGGCGCGCGCCGTCACCGTCGAGCGGGTGCTGGGCGTCAACACCTACGTCTACCCCGACGGCTACCTCGGCCCGTTGCTCAGCGCGCGCTATTCGCGCCGCGACGGCGACAATCTGATCGAAGCGTCGATCAACGGCACTTCGGACCGCACCGACGGCACCGGCGACGGCTTCCGCCGGCGCTACGACCCATCCGGAAACCTGATCCAGGACGCCGACCTGGAGCGGTGGGACCGCTTCCGCAACCTGCGGGCCACCGGCGCGATCCAGCGCCCCTTCGCGGGCGGACGGCTGCGGATCAACGGCCTGCTCGGCTGGAACAACGAAGAGTTCGCCCAGGACCTGCTGATCCGCTCGGGCGCCGGCGTCGACAGTTTCAACGACGAGGAAACCGATACCCTCAATGGCGAACTCGGCCTGAACTGGACCCGCGAGCTGAGTTCCCGGACCAGCATCGAACTGACCGGTCTGCAGCGCTGGTCGACCGAGGACTACGTCGGCGCGACCCAAGCCGGCGGGGACGACTCCGTCTTCACGACCGACGCGACGACGGGCGAATCGATCGCCCGCGCCGTCCTGCGCTACCGCCCGTCGGATCCATGGGCGATCGAAACCGGCGGCGAGGTCGCCTACAACGTCCTGGACAGCGCCAACACCTACGCCGAGAACGGCGTCCCGGTCCCCCTGCCCTCGGCCAACGTCAAGGTCGAGGAGTTGCGCGGCGAGGTGTTCGGCCGCACCACCTGGCGCCCCTCCCCCGACTTCACCCTGGAGTTCGGCGTCCGGGTCGAGGTCTCCGAGATCAGCCAATCGGGCGACAGCGACCAGACCAAGTCGTTCGTCTATCCCAAACCTCGTATCCAGGCGACGTGGACCCCCTGGACCGGGCACCAGTTCCGCTTCCGCATCGAACGCGAGGTCGGCCAGCTGGATTTCGAGGACTTCGCCGCCTCGGCCGACATCGAAGTCGGTCAGGTCGAGGGCGGCAACCCGAACCTGGAACCGTCGAAGACCACGGTCTTCGAGGCCCTGTATGAGCGCCGTTTCTGGGGCGCCGGCGTCCTGGACTTCACCTTCCAGCACAACGTGTTCGAGGACGTGGTCGACTTGATCCCCCTGACGGGCGGCTTCGACGGCGTCGGCAACATCGGCGACGGGACGGAGAATTTCTATCAGACCCGCCTGACCCTGCCGATGGATCGGCTGGGCCTCGCCAACGCCCGGCTGACGGCGCGCGCCAGCTGGTCGTCCACCAATGTCACCGACCCCCTGACGGGCGAGGAGCGCCGGTTCAACGGCAACCAGGCCTTCGGCTGCGGCGTGGCCTTCAATCACGACCTGATGGGCGGCCGCTGGTCCTACGGCTTCGACCACGGCTGCAACGTCGACAAGGGCCGCGCCTTCCGGGTGAAGGAGATCCGCGCCTTCCACAACGAGCCCTTCGTGATGGTCTACGGCCAATGGAAGCCGCGCGCCGACCTGACGATCCGCGCCGACCTGGGCAACGTCACCGACCGGACCCTGGGCTACGACCGGGACGTCTACGCCGGTCCGCGCGACGCCTCGCCGATCGCCTTCCGCGAGGTGCGCCGCACCAAATCGAACCCCTGGCTGTTCCTCCAGATAAGAAAGACCTTCTGAAGAAGGCGTCCCTCCGTTCCCCGGAAACTGTGCGCCCTTTCCCCTTGGGCGCACCAAAAGGCGGGACCGCAAGGTCCCGCCCTTCCTGTATCCGCGGCTGTCGCTGGATCAGCCGGTCGTCGTGGCCGACGGGCGCGCGACGTTGCCGTCCTCCCGGCCGCCCTCGGTCAGGGTCGGCCCGGGGTGGTTGTTCGGGTCGTTCGCCCCGTTGGACCACTTCGCGATGAAGAAGCTCACCAGGATGAAGCCGACGCCGATGCCGACGCCCCAGAGGCCGATGGTGTTGAAGGTGTCCAGCGAGGTCTGCAGCGCGGCCTCGGGATTGGTCACCTGCCCGCCGACCGTCTCCGTGCCGGCCAGCTTGGCGATCTCGCCGCCCAGGAAGTGGGCGATCGACGAGGCCATGAACCACACCGCCATCATGAAGCTGACGATCGAGGGCACAGACAGCTTGGTGATCTCCGACAGGCCCACCGGCGACAGGAACAGCTCGCCGGTCGTATGCAGCATGTAGAGCAGGCCCAGCAGCACCAGAGGCGTGCGGAAGGAGTCGTCCACCAGGCCCGAGTTGGCGCCCCAGACCACCACCAGGAAGCCCAGGCCCACCTGGATGATGCCCAGGCCGAACTTGACCACCGGGTTCGGGTCCATCTTGCGCTGGGCCAGGAAGGCCCACAGCGCCGCGAAGATCGGCGCGAAGATCAGGATGAAGCCGGCGTTGAACGACTGGGTCTGGGCCGCGGTGATCGAGGTGTCGATCCACAGGCCCGTGGTCGACAGACCCGCCGCCGCGACCTGCGCCGGCGTGCCGTAGGGAAGGCCCAGGAAGGTGCCCGCCGAGCTGGTCAGCGACAGGTCGACGTTGCGGTCGGCGAACAGGTTCAGCGACGAGCCGGCCTGCTCGAACAGGGTGAAGAACACCGCCGAACCGAAGATCAGCACGGTGGCCAGCATCATCCGCTCGCGCGCGACCTTGTCGCCGCGCAGCTTGAAGATGATGAACCAGGCGATGAAGCCGAGCGCCGCGATGGTCGACAGCAGCAGACCCTGCCCGACCAGGGCGTGGTTCGGCACGATGAAGAACATCAGGCCGACGCCGACGAAGCCGAGCAGATAGATGATGATCTCGCGGTTCAGGAAGCCCGCGACGGGCTTCTTGATCAGTTCGGGGTAGGGGCTCTCGCCCTTGCCCTGAAGCAGGGGCTTGCCCAGCCAGAACACCACCAAGCCCAGCGCCATGCCGATCCCGGCCAAGCCGAAGCCCCAGCCCCAGCCGAAGTTCTGGCCCAGGTAGCCGCACAGCACGGCGGCCCAGAAGGCCCCCAGGTTGATGCCGTAGTAGTACAGGGTGAAGCCCGAATCCCGGCGCGGGTCCCCCTGCGGGTACAGCTGGCCGACCAGGGTGGAGATGTTGGGCTTCAGGAAGCCCACGCCCATGATGATCAGCGACAGCGCCAGGTAGAAGGCGTTCACGCCGCTTTGGTCGCGCGTGGCCGTCAGCGCGTACTCGCCGGTCGGCAGCAGGGCCGGGACGGCGCTGTTGGCGGGCAGGTCGTTGATCTGCAGGCCCTGTTCGGTCGAGGTGTAGCTGTACGGCTGCCCCCCGATCATCAGGTGCGTCTCGCGCGCCTCGCCGCGGCCTTCGATCTGAACCGCGTACTCCTGGCCGCCGTAGGTCAGCGTCTGGGTCGCGGGAGAGCCCTCGTAGGCCATCAGGCCGTGGCCCATCACCAGCAGGATGGCGCCGAACATGATCGCCTTGCGAGTGCCGATGTAGCGGTCCGCCACGATGCCGCCGATCAGGGGCAGCAGATACACCAGCGAGCCGTAGGTGCCGTACTGGCCGCTCGAGAAGCCGTCGTCGAACAGGAAGTGCTGGGTCAGATAGAAGATCAGCAGGCCGCGCATGCCGTAGAACGAGAACCGTTCCCACATCTCGGCGAAGAAGCAGATGATCAGCCCTCGGGGATGTCCCTTGAGGATCTGAAGAAGCACGGGAATCCCCGTGACGAGGGTGATCACCACCCCCAACATGATGACGATATTCATGCCTACCCTTTGACTGCGGGGTTGCGATGCCCGTTGTGTTGTTATGGGCGCGCCGACTGCGGCCCCCGCCTCCCCTGGCGAAGGCGCGATAGGACCACCCTGCGGGGGGGTTTACAAGTCGTAACCCTGTGTGAGACCCGATCCGGACGTCGCAGGAGGTGATTCAGAAAATGCTGACCCGCCGCGCGACGATGGCGCTGGGAGCCTCTTTCGCCCTCCTGCCGGCGGCTTGCGGCCGTCAGGATCGAGCCTCATCCGGCGACGTGATCGCCGCCGGTCAGCCCGCCGCCCTGCTGATCTGGGCCGCGGCGCGCGAACGCCTCGCCGGATGGCCGCGCAAACCATCGCCCGAGGACCTCGCCGCCCTGCCCCCCCGCCGCCCCGGGCCCTGCCCGAGCTGGGAGCTCTGGCGGGCCCCGGCCGGCCCGCCGATCTGGAGGCCGTGGCGGCCCTGAAGCCGTCGCTGATCGTCGACTACGGCGACACCGATCCCCGCAACCGCGACCAGGATCTGCGGATTCAGGACCGGCTGGGCGTCCGGGTCCGCCTGATCGACGGGGCGCTGACGCGCATTCCCCAGGCTTTTCGCGAGGCCGGGACTCTGCTGGACGTCCGCGACCATGCCGACGGTTTGGCGGAGGAGGCCGAAGGAGTCCTCGAACGCTGGCGCCGCGCGCCGCCCGGGCCGGCCTTCTACTACGCCCGCGGCGCGACGGGCTCGAGACCGGCTTCCAGAGCGCGCTGGCCACCGAGGTGCTGGAGGGCGCCGGCTGGACCAATGTCGCGACCGGTTCGACCGACATCGGCCGCGTGACGCTGGAGCAGGTCGCCGCCTGGGACCCCGAGGCTCTCGTCACCCTGGACGCCGGCTTCGCGCAGACGGCGCGCCGGCATCCTGTCTGGGGCTGGCGCCGCGACGGGTCGAGCCGACGCATCCTTCTGCTCCCCGCCCGGCCGTTCGGCTGGGTGGACCGGCCGCCGTCCGTGAACCGGCTGCTCGGATGCGCCTGGCTGGCCTCGCCCGAGGATGGAACGATGGCCATCGCCCTGCTGAGCCGGCGCCTCTACGGCATGGCCCCCGCGGAGGTCCAACGTCCCCGATGGCTCGCCTGACCGCCCTGCGGATCCGGGTCGCGCCCGTCGCCTTGGGTCTGCTCGCGCTCGGCTTCGCCGTCGCGGTCATGACCACCGGTCCCCTGGGAGCGGCCCCGCACGCCCCTGTTCGCGGCC
>NZ_JBNFOJ010000114.1:0-9029 GCF_057364705.1 Brevundimonas sp. CURTG3B2_SDJG | reverse complement strand
ACGATGGAGCTTTCCGCCCCGCCGCACACCATGCGTCGGCGTCGTCGAGCGCGTCTTGCGCCCGGCGCCAGTCGCGTTCGGTGTTCTGGCGCTCGCGGCGCAGCTCCTGGATCCGGTTGCGCACCACGTCGCGCTGTTCGTCGGTCAGCCCGTCCGCGCGCGCCTCGCGCTGCTTGGCCTCGATCTTGTCGTCCAGCTCCTCGAGCCGGGACGCCAGGCTGTCGACCGTGCTGCGCGCGCTGCTGACCGCCTGCTCGGCCGCATAGACGACCCGGCCGTCCTCATAGGCCGGCAGGAAGTCCCTCTCCAGGCCCGCCGGGCAGACCCCGGCGTAGCTGGATCCCTCCCGCCCCTCGGCGAATCCACGCTGCGGCGTGCAGTACCGCAGCACACCCTGCGACCAGCCGTCCCGATAGGCGGCGTCGTCAGGAACCACCCCGTGCTTGGCGCACGCCTCGGCGTGCTCGCCCAGCCGGCTCATCGACAGCCCCTCGGCGCCGTCGGCGAACCCGCGTCCGGACCAGTCTCCGGCCATGCACTCTTCCGCGCTCATGGTGGCGCAACTGCCCAGGCCCAGCACGGCGCCGGCGGCCAGAACGGCGAACAAGACGGTGCGCATCGCGCCCTCCCCCAGAAAGCCCCGCCCGCACTCTGCCGCAACTCGCCCTAACGGCCAAGCTTCGGTTTGACGGCGTCGGCCTTCGCCATGCTAGACGATGCCTTACCGCCCCCGGACCGCCCCAGAACCGGCCAGGGCGGCGGAGCGCGCGGTGTCGGACGAACCCCTTCTTATCGACGACGACGAGCCGGTCACCCTTGAGGCCCGCATCGAGACCGGCGGCGCCCGCCTGGACAAGGCCCTCGCCGACGCCTTCCCGACCCTGTCCCGCGCGCGCCTGCAGGCCCTGCTCGCCGAAGGCGCGGTCAGCCGCGACGGCCAGACGCTGTCCGGCGGCTCGGCCAAGGCCCAGCCCGGCCTCTACCGCGTCGCCCTGCCCCCCGTGGCGCCCGCAAATCCGCAGCCGGAAGCCATTCCGCTGACGGTCTTGTTCGAGGACGCCGACCTGATCGTCGTCGACAAGCCCGCCGGCATGGCCGCCCATCCGGCTCCGGGCAGCGAGACCGGCACCTTGGTCAACGCCTTGCTGGCGCACTGCGGCGACAGCCTGTCGGGCATCGGCGGCGTCGCGCGTCCCGGCATCGTCCACCGTCTGGACAAGGACACCTCGGGCGTCATGGTCGCCGCCAAGTCGGATCGCGCCCACGCCGGCCTCTCGGCCCTGTTCGCGACCCACGACATCGAGCGCACCTACATCGCCCTGACCCGCGGCGCTCCAAACCCGCCGAAGGGCCGGATCGAGACCCTGATCGGCCGCTCCTCCTCCGACCGCAAGAAGATGGCCGTGCTTCGCTCGGGCGGGCGCAACGCCGTCACCGACTACGTCGTCCAGAAGACCTTCGGCGAACCCGCCCGGGCCGGCGGGGCGCCGATGGCCGCCCGCGTCGCCTGCACCCTGCACACCGGCCGAACCCATCAGATCCGCGTCCACCTGGCGTCGAAGGGCGCGCCGATCCTCGGCGACCCGGTCTACGGTTTCCGGCAGCCCCGCCGCCCCTGTCCGGGCCGCCATCGTCGCGGCCGGACTGACCCGCCAGGCGCTCCACGCGGCCGTGCTCGGCTTCGTCCACCCGGTGACCGGCGAAGCGCTCCGGTTCGAGACCGCGCCGCCCGCCGACATGCAGGCGCTCGAAGACAGCCTGTCCGACCTGTGAGGGCGCGGGTCGCGATCCTGCTTCTGATGCTGGCGGGCTGTGACCGTTTGGAGGACGGCGTTCCCTGGCGAGGTCAGTCCAACTCCGTCGAACCCAACGCCGCGGGCCTGGTCACCCTGCCGTGCGACGCCTCCACGCCGCTGGAGCCGACCCGGCCCTACTATTGTCGGCGTGACCGTCACTTCGTCACGCCCTCCGCGCGCGACGCCCTGGTCGCCGCCGCCAGGACGATGCGAGAGCGCTATCCCGACGAGGTTCTGCGCTTCATGGACGCCTCAGGTCCCAACGGCCGCAGGCCCTTCCCGCCGCACCTCAGCCATGGCGACGGCCGCCAGATCGATCTCGGCCTTTACTACACCGACGTCCAGGGCCGGCCGCTTACGGCGTTCCCGGTCACCGACCAATACGGCGGCTACTGGCCCGCTGAGCCGCCCCGCCCGGGCGAGGAGATCGCCTGCCCCAATGGCCGCCCCGGCCGCGCCGAGAAACCCGATCCGCCCGCCGACCGTCCGTGGCGTCTCGACGAGGCGCGCACCAAGGCCCTGGTCGAGACGCTGATCGCCGACCGGCGCGTTCGCCGCATTCTCATTGAACCGCACCTGGAACGCCGCTTCGGCCTCTGGGGCCATCCCAAGCTGCGTTTCGCCGGTTGCCAGGCCGCCCGGCATGACGACCATCTGCACGTCGATTTCTACTAGAGGAGCCCGCCCCATGGCCGACGCCGACATCCGCGACAACGCCGAACAGCATCGCTACGAACTGCCCCTCGGCGCCGAGGTGGCGGTCGTCACCTATAATCTGTCGGGACAGAACCTGATGATCACCGAGACCCTGGTGCCGCAGGCGCTGGAGGGCCAGGGCATCGCCAGCCGTCTGGCCAAGCACGTCATCGGCGACGCTCGCGCGCGCGGACTGCTGATCCTGCCGGTCTGCCCGTTCTTCTCCGCCTACCTGCAGAAACACCCCGAGCACGCCGACGTCGTCCACCCGACCTACCGTCAGATCCTAGGGCTCGAATAGTCAGTCTTGATTCAGGACTGACTACCTGCTATACGATCTGCCATCGGTGCAGTGGCGCCGGGGCAACGGTCACGCTTTCGTGTGACAATCCGCCTCTGACAAAGACGGAAACCCGACCCTATCTCATCGGTTGAGGGGTGAGGCGCCGGCGCACACAACGTGGCCGTCTCCGTTGGACCCGCTCGTTCATTCGGTCGGAGGGACCAGACTTATGGCTAACAATACGCTCGCGGTGATGTCGCCTGAACAGGGGCTGTCGCGCTACCTGACCGAAATCCGCAAGTTTCCGATGCTGGCGAAGGACGAGGAGTTCATGCTCGCCAAGCGCTGGACCGAGCACCAGGATCCGGAAGCCGCCCACCGTCTCGTGACGTCCCACCTGCGCCTCGTGGCCAAGATCGCCATGGGCTACCGCGGCTACGGCCTGCCGATCGGCGAGGTGATCTCCGAGGGCAACGTCGGCCTGATGCAGGCCGTGAAGAAGTTCGATCCGGACAAGGGCTTCCGCCTGGCGACCTACGCCATGTGGTGGATCCGCGCGTCCATCCAGGAATACATCCTGCGCAGTTGGTCGCTCGTGAAGATGGGCACCACCGCCGCGCAGAAGAAGCTGTTCTTCAACCTGCGCAAGGCCAAGAGCCAGATCTCGGCCTTCGAGGAAGGCGACCTGCACCCCGAGCACGTCGACGCCATCGCCACCAAGCTGGGCGTGACCAATCAGGACGTCATCGACATGAACCGCCGCCTGGGCGGCGACGCCTCGCTGAACGCGCCGCTGCGCGCCGACGGCGAAAGCGAATGGCAGGACTGGTTGGCCGACGACAACGCGGTCTCGCAGGAGACCCAACTCGCCGACGACGAAGAGAAGTCGCTGCGCATGGGCCTGCTTCAGGAAGCCATGGAAGAGCTGACCGATCGCGAGAAGCACATTCTGACCGAGCGCCGCCTGAAGGACGACCCGGTCACCCTGGAAGAGCTCGCCGGCCAGTACGGCGTCAGCCGCGAACGCGTCCGTCAGATCGAGGTGCGGGCCTTCGAGAAGCTCCAGAAGGCCATGCGCGCCGCGGCCGAAGAGCGGAACCTGGTCGACGCCTGACCGCCCGCGCTCAGGCAGCGAGTGATGGCGCACCACGAAACGCGCTCAAGCAGTGAGCGACCGTGTCGCGAGCGATAGCGCACCAAAACGCGCTCAAGCAGCGAGCGACCGTGTCGCGAGCGATAGCGCGACCAAGAATGATCAAGGCGGGCGTCAGCCCGCCTTTTTCACAGGCTCCGCCGCCGCCTGGTGCATCGCCAGCAGTCCGCCGATCGGCGCCGACAGCGTCGCCTTGGTCGGCGGCCCCGAGGCCAGGCTGACTTCCAGCGCGCCCACCGCCACGGCCAGACGCGAATCCGACGCCTTCATCGCCAGAGCCTTCAGGTTGGCCGCCTGTTCTCGAATGGAACGCACGGCCTGCATCGGATCGTTGTCGAACTGGTCCAGGGCCGAAGCCAGGATGCGCATCGCCTGGTCCTTGTCGGCCGCCAGCGCCGCCGCCCCGGTCGCCGCCCGGTCGCTGCGCCGCTTTGACGGCCCGGAGTATTCGCCCGAGTTGAACCGTCGGCGGTCCGGGCCGACGTAGCCGACCGCCTCGATCCAGGTCCGCGGCTTCAGCGCCACGTTCTCGACCCGCTTCAGCAGGTCGCCGCTGGTGAAGGGCTTGCGCAGGAACTCGTGCACGCCGGCGTCGCGGGCGCCCAGAATGGTCGTCGCGGTCGCCTCGGCCGTCACCATGATGATCGGGGCGCGTCGGCATTCCATGTCCGACCGCCGCAGCCGGCGGGCCAGGCTCTCGCCGTCCAGGCCGGGGCCGGTCCGCTCGATGAAGATGATGCCCGGCTCCATCGCCGCGGCCGCCTTCAGCGCCTTGGCTTCGTCGGGAACGGTCACCACATCGCGCGCGCCCAGCGCCTTGACGATGTCATACAGCAGCCGCGCCGCGTGCGGATTGGGGTCCACGATCAGGACCCGTCCGACCACCGGCTCAAGCTTGGCCAGCACACGACGATCGATTGCGAACACGACAGAACCTCCGGCGAGGTCCGACGGCTAACATCTTGATCGTTAAAGCCGCTTGAACGCTGCGTTTTCGGAGGATCAGCCCAGGAACGGGTCGCGCATCAGGATGGTGTCGTCGCGCTCGGGGCTGGTCGACAGCAGCGCCACCGGCGCCCCGATCAGTTCCTCGATCCGCCGCACGTACTTGATCGCATTGGCGTTCAGGTCCTTGAAGCTGCGCGCCGAGGCCGTGCTTTCGGTCCAGCCTTCCAGCTCCTCGAACACCGGCTCGGCCGCCGCCTGGTCCTTCAGGCTGGACGGCAGATAGTCCACCACCTCGCCGCCGATCCGGTAGCCGACGCAGATCTTCAGCGTCTCCAGCCCGTCCAGCACGTCCAGCTTGGTCAGGGCGATCCCGTCGATCCCGTTGATCGCCACCGATTGGCGCACCAGCACCGCGTCGAACCAGCCGCACCGCCGCGCCCGCCCGGTGTTCACCCCCACCTCGCGCCCCACGGTCGCCAGGTGCTCGCCCACCGCGTCGTTCAGCTCGCAGGCGAAAGGCCCTTCGCCAACCCGGGTGGTGTAGGCCTTCACGATCCCCAGCACATAGCCGACGCCGCGCGGCCCGATCCCCGAGCCCGCCGCCGCTTGCCCGGCCACGGTGTTGGAGCTGGTCACATAGGGATAGGTGCCGTGGTCCACGTCCAGGAAGGCGCCCTGCGCCCCTTCGAACAGCACCCGCTTGCCCGCCTTCTGGGCCTTGTCCAGCACGCGCCAAGCCGGCTGCACATAGGGCAGAATCTTCGGCGCGATCTCCAGCAGCGAGGCCAGCAGGGCGTCCGGATCGATGGGCTCCAGCCCCAGGCCCGCCCGCAGCGGGTCGTGGTGCGAGCGCAGGCGGTCGATCTTGATCTTCAGGTGGTCGGCGTTGGCCAGGTCGCAGACGCGGATGGCGCGGCGGCCCACCTTGTCCTCATAGGCTGGGCCGATGCCGCGGCCGGTCGTGCCGATCTTGGCGCCCGGCGCGCTGGCGGCGGCTTCCCGCGCCACGTCCAGCGCCGGATGGATCGGCAGGATCAGGCAGGCGTTGTCGGCGATGGTCAGGATGTCCGGCGTGATAGCCACGCCCTGGGCCTGGATCTTCTCGATCTCGCCCACCAGGTGCCAGGGATCGACCACCACCCCGTTGCCGATGATCGACGGCTTGCCCTGCACCACGCCCGAGGGCAGCAGGGCCAGCTTGTAGACCTTGCCGTCCACGACCAGCGTATGGCCCGCGTTGTGGCCGCCCTGGAAGCGCACGACCATGTCAGCGCGATCGCACAGCCAGTCGACGATCTTGCCCTTGCCCTCGTCGCCCCACTGGGCGCCGACCACCGCGACATTCGCCAAGGTTCACTCTCCGCTGATCCGGTTTCCGGAATGCGGGCGCAGCCTATAGCGGGGGAATCGGACGATGTCGTCCCATTCCTCCCCCCTCTTTGGGGGAGGGGGACCGCCGAAGGCGGTGGAGGGGGTTTGCAGCCGGCCGCCATCTCCGCCATCGCCGTCTCGAACGCCCACTCCAGCCAAGGCGTGAGCGCCTCGATGTCGGCCGTGTCCACCGTGCAGCCGCACCAGATCCGCAGCCCCGCCGGCGCGTTGCGGTGGCTCTCGATGTCGAAGGCGGCCCCCGCCTCCTCGACCAACGCCTTCATCCGCATCACCAGGGCGTGCCGCGCCGCCTCATCCATCGCGGTCACCCGCGCATCGACGATCTTCAGGCACACCGAGGTCGTCGACCGCGTCGCCGGATCCTCGGCCAGATATTCCACCCACGGCGTGCGGGCGACCCAGGCGTCCAGCGCCGCCGCATTGGCCTGCGTCCGGGCGATCAGGGCGTCCAGCCCGCCGGCCGACAGCCCCCACTCCACCGCGTCGATCCAGTCCTCGATCGTCCAGACGCTGAAGGTGTTGATCATCGAGCCCGACGCCAGCGTCCGGTCGAATCCCTTGGCGTCCCGCAGCCGCAGCACCTTGGGCACGCTTCTAGGCGGCGCATAGCGGTCCAACCGCTCGATCGCGCGCGGCGAAAGCGCGGCCACGCCCAGGCCAGCCTCTCCGCCCAACGCCTTCTGGAAGCTGAAGGTCACGACGTCCAGCTTGCCCCAGGGCAGCGGCATGGCGAAGGCGGCCGAGGTCGCGTCGCAGATCACCACCCCTTCGCGGTCATCGGCGATCCAGTCGGCGCCGGGCGCCATGACCCCCGAGGTCGTGCCGTTCCAGGGGAAGACCAGGTCCTTCTTCGGATCGACTTTGGACACGTCCGGGAACCGCCCCCAGGGGGCCTCCAGCACCTCGGGCTCCAGCTTCAGGTGCTCCCGCGCGTCGGTCGCCCAGACCTTGCCGAAATTCTCGAACGCCAGCACCTGCACCGGCCGTTCGCCCAGCATCGACCACATCGCGGCCTCGACGGCCCCGGTGTCCGAGCCCGGCACATAGACGGTCGTCCAGTCCGCCGGACCTGCAGCAGGTCCCGCGTCAGCCTCAGCCCGTGGGCGAACCGCTCGACCACCTCGGGCGCCCGGATGCCGCGGCCCAGCAGTTCGTGCGGCAAGGCCTGCGACGACCAGCCGGGCCGCTTGGCCGTCGGCCCGGACGAGAACCACGGCCGCGCCGGCTTCGCATTGGGTCGGTTGGCCATCAGTCCCGCCACGGCTTGAACGGCCCCTTGTCGCGCATCGACTGGGCCAGTTTGGTCAGTGCGCCGTCCTCGTCGTCCGGTAGCTGGATCATCAGCTTGGCCAGCAGGTCCCCGCGCTTGCCGTTGGCGAACGCGCCCCGTCCCTTCAGCCGCAGCACCTTGCCCGAGTTCGACCCCTTGGGGATGGTCATGCTGACCTTCCCCTCAGGCGTCTGAACCGGGACCTTGCCGCCGAGGACCGCATCGGACAGAGGCACCGGCAGGTCCATCGTCAGGTCCGCTCCGTCGCGGACGAACATCGGATGCGGCGCCAGCTTCAGCTCGATCAGGGCGTCGCCGTTCTCGCCGCCGCGGCCGGGCATGCCCTGGCCCTTGAGCCGGATCGTCTGCCCATCGCCGGCGCCCTTCGGAATGGCCACGTCCAGGGTCCGCCCGTCCGAGAACTGGATCCGCCGCGTCGCGCCCGAGATCGAGTCCTCCAGGCTGATCTCCAGCGTCGCCCGCAGGTCTTGGCCCTTGGACGCGAACCCGCCCCCGCGCGTGCCGCCCGGCCGGGCCCCGCCGCCGAACATGCCGCCGAAGATCTCGTCCAGGTCGATGTTCTCGAACCCGCCCCGCTGACCGCCCCCCTGTCCAAACGGGTTCTGGCCGAAGCCGCCGGGCCCTCCGCGCTGGCCGCCGCCGAAGCCCCGGAACTGCTCGCGCCCGTCGGCGTCGATCTCGCCGCGGTCGAACTTCGCCCGCTTCTCGGCGTCGCCCAGCAGGTCGAACGCCGCCGTAACCCGCTTGAACCGATCCTCGGCGGCCTTGTCGCCCGGGTTCTTGTCGGGGTGCAGGTCCTTGGCGAGCTTGCGGAACGCCTTCTTGATCTCGTCCTGGCTCGCGCCCCGGGCCACGCCCAGTTCCTTGTAGGGATCGCCCGCCACGTCGAAAGCCGCTCCGTTGAAAGCCGAGCCCGACAGTTAGGGCATCGCCGGGATTCCGCAAAGGCGAAGGCGGGATCGGCCGTCGTTTTCCGCCGCTCAGCCGAGCTTCAGCTCGACCTCGACGCCCCAACCGTAGCCTTCGCCCCACTGCGACGTCCGGATCGCCGCAGCCGGTCCCGGCCCCTCCGGAAAGTCAGCCGCACGATCCGGCGCGGCATAGATCGCCGCTGGCGTTTCGACCTCCCAGCTTCGCAGGACCGCCTCTCCGTCCAGCACCCGCACGCGGAAACGCGACGGATCGGCCGGGGCCGTCTCGCCGTCCCAGCGGTCTCCGTCGATCCGCGACCGCGGCCTCCAGCTCAGGTCCAGGCCGCCGTCGGACCGCGCCCTCGCCCGCAGGTGGGCCGGGCTCCAGGGCCGATGGTGGACCCCCGACGGCGCCCACACGATCTGGCTCCCGGCCCTCACTTGGACGCGCCGCTCGGCCGCGCGCGCCACAGCAACGGCAAACCCCGCCCAGCAGGCCGACGACCATGAGCAGGGCCGACAGCCGCTTGCGCTGGATCAGCAGGAAGGCCAGGGCGAT
>NZ_JBNFOJ010000113.1:0-9078 GCF_057364705.1 Brevundimonas sp. CURTG3B2_SDJG | reverse complement strand
CCGCCCGTGCTGCGTCACGATCAGGTCCGGCCGGCCCCCGGCGCGCCGACCTCAAGCCCGCCGATCGGCTAGCCCGACAGTCGGCCCCGCGCCGGTCCTGCGTCCGGCGCGGATGCTCCTACACCTTTCTGCGGCTTCGAAGGTCCGCCGCCGAGGGAAGGACGTCCGCTACCTGCCCTTGAACGCCGGCTTCCGCTTCTCGACGAAGGCGGCCATGCCCTCCTTCTGGTCCTCGAAGGCGAAGAGGGAGTGGAACAGGCGGCGCTCGAACTGGACGCCCTGGGTCAGGGTCGTCTCCAGCGCGGCGTTGACCATCTCCTTGTTGGCCATGACGGCCAGGGGGCTCTGGGCGGCGATCCTGGCGGCGATGGCGCGGGCCTCGTCCAGCAGGGTCTCGTGCGGGAAGACGCGGGAGGCCAGGCCGGACGCCAAGGCCTCGGCGGCGTCCATCATGCGGGCGGTCAGGACCATGTCCATGGCCTTGGACTTGCCGACGAGACGGGTCAGGCGCTGGGAGCCGCCGATGCCCGGGGCGACGCCCAGGTTGATCTCGGGCTGACCGAACTTCGCCTTCTCGGAGGCGATGATGAAGTCGCAGAGCATGGCCAGCTCGCAGCCGCCGCCCAGGGCGAAGCCGTTGACCGCCGCTATGATCGGCTTCCTGAAGCGGGTGATGCGATCGTGGCCCAGGGCGAAGAAGTTGGCCTTGTACATGTCGGCGTAGGACTGGTCCGACATCTCCTTGATGTCGCGCCGGCGGCGAAGGCCTTGTCGCCCGAGCCGGTCAGGATCAGGCAGCGGACGGCGTCGTCGTGCTCGACGCTGTCCAGGAAGTTCGACAGGTCCTTGAAGAGGGCCGAGTTCAGGGCGTTCAGCGCCTCGGGCCGGTTCAGGGTCACCACCGCATAGCCGTCGGCATGGCGCTCGATGAGCAGGTTGGCGTAGGCGTCGGCCATGAGAGCGCTCCGGAAGGGGGACGAGTGGCTAGTGGCTAGTGGCTCGGGGGCGATCCGTCCACATCGGCGGCCTTTTCGGCCTTCGACGCGCGGGGCGCAATCGCCCGCCCCTCCCTTGGTGCCCTGGTCATGCCACCTGCGTCGGAATCGGACACAGGTCTCAGCGGCGCGGAATCAGGGCCAACGTCAGGGCCGCGCGGGCGAGCTCGGCGGCGACCACCATGGCCAGGAGGACGTTGGCGGCCAGGACCTGCGCGCGGGGCGGACAGATCGAGACTCCATCCGAACAGGCTGGCGATCGCCAGGGCCGCGGCGGCGCACAGGCGAGCGCGATCAGCAGCATCAGCGCCAGGTGGCTGGCCTTCAGCGCGGCCTGGAGGGTCGGGCCCTCGTCCAGGGTCCGGGCGCGGCGGCGGAACAGCCAGGCGATCAGGCTGGTCGCCACCGTCTCGACCAGGATGATGACGGCCAGGGCGCCGAGGAACCACAGCGCTAGATTCCCCGGATCGCCGCGCCGGAAAGCCTGGAGGACATGGCCGAAATAGACGCCCCAGACGAGGACGCCGACGACGAGGCTGATCCAGAGGTGGGTCTTGCGGTGGGTCATGGGGTCCGTGGAATGGGCATGAGCCTTAGATACCCGCCATCTCGCCAAGCTTCAGCACCGTGTTCCAGTTCCGCCCCGTGCCCATGCCCAGCATCTTGGGCGTGGCCTTCTTGAAAATGCCGGACTCGCCCTGACCGTTCGGGAACCAGAAGTAGAGGACGCCGCCCACGGCCTCGACCGCCTCGCCGTCGGTCGCCAGGGCCTGGCAGGCCTCCAGCGCGCCGTCCTTGATTCCGGCCTTCATGACCATGGCCACGACTTTGGACGGGTGAGCCTCGGCCTCCTTCGGGAAGGGGTTGGCGGCGATCAGCCCGGCCCACTGTTCGGGCGTGCGGACCATGGCGGCGATCTTCAACTTGAAGCGGGCCTCCATCGCGGCCTCGACCTCGGCCTCCAGCACGTCGGTCGCGCGGCCGCTTTCGACCACCAGGTTGCCGCTGGCCAGGAGGGTGCGAGGGTTCTTCAGCCCCATGTCGGCGGCCATGGCGCGCAACTCGGCCACGGGCGCCCGGACGCCGCCGGTGTTCATGCCGCGGAACAGGACGATGCGGTGGGTCATCGGCCGGCCTCCATCCGGTCCAGGACGGCGGTGATTTTGAGCATGGTGTTCCAGATGCGGTTGGTGCCGACCGCGCCCAACGCCTTCAGACCGAAACCGGAGGGCAGCTTGGACGCATTGATGTCGGGGCCGCCGAACCAGCAGTAGAAGTCTCCCTGAGGCGTGCGCTCGACGCGTTCGTCCGGCCCGGCGCGGCGGCGCAACTGCTCCAGGCCGGCGTCCGGCAGGGGATCGCGCATGGCCCAGGCGAGGACGCGGCCCGGCTGGGGCCTGGGCTCCTCGAGGAAGGGATTGGCGGCATCAGGCGCGCACTCGGCGGCCGTCTTGACCACCATCTCGGTGGCCTTGCCGTATTCGGCGGCGCAGGCCTGCTCAAGCTCGCGCTGGAGGGTCGCGGGAGACTTGCGAGAGCGGAACAGGATGTTGCCGGTGGCGATGACCGAGCGGACGTCGTCTCCGCCGACGGAGGTGGCCAGGCGGCGCGCCTCCTCGCCCTTCACCCGGCGGCCGCCGATCACGATGCTGCGCATCAGGGCGACCCGAAGGCTCATGGTCCTTCGACCTCGTAGCCCGCCTGGCGCAGCAGGGTCGGCAGCCCGTCCTCGCCGGCCATGTGCGCCACGCCGGCGATGACGACGACGCGGCTTTCGGTCTCCATCATGCGCTTCAGGGCAGGCATCCAGGCGGTGTTACGGTCGACCAGCAGCACCTGATGCAGGCGGGGGGCCTCGTCCTTCATGGTCTCGATCTCGGCGAGGACCGGCCTCAGATCGCCGGCCACCCAGGCGGTCTCGATCTCCATGTCCAGTTCGTCGCCGGCCTTGTCGAGCGCATCGAGCACCTCGATCAGCAACTCCTCGCCCTCGGCGTCGCCGGTCTCGGCCAGGGCGGCCATGGAGGCGTGCAGCAGGGCGTCGGTGTCCAGAGCCTCGGTCCGCAGGCCCTCGCGCAAGCCGCTTTCGATGCTGGCGTCGACGCCGAGGTCGCCGGAGCGGCCCTTCATCTCCTCGGCGCCCATTTCGAGCAGGAGGGCCGCGGCCCAGGGCCGGAACATCTCCAGCGCCTGAAGGTCGAAGGACTGGGCCTGGGCGGCGTCCGCGGCGCGGGCGAAGGTCTTGGGCGAGACGGTCTCGCTGAGCAGGCGATCGCCCACGAAGTAGCGGAGCATGGGCATGAACAGCGCCATCTCGTCCGCCTCGGTCTCCGGGGTCAGGATCTCGAAGACGACCAGGTCGGCCTGGGCCAAGGCATGATCCAGGGCGTCGGTGCGCCACTCGACGCCGGGCGGCAGGGCGTGGACCGAGCCGAACAGGACCATCTCGGTGTCGGCGTCCCGGACGCGCCACAGGGGCGGGTCGGCGCGCGCGGGAGAGACGGCGGCCAGGGTCGCCAGGGCGAGGGCGAAGACGCCGGAAAAGAACCATCTATGCATCGACAGGACGCTCGCCTTCACAAAGGGACCCGGCGCCGAAGGGCGACGCCGCAGCCAGATCCAGTTCATATCCATCATCCTCGGGCTTGTCCCGAGATGACGGTCAAGGAGAAGGGCCTCACCGCTTCTGGCAGACCGGGCAGAAGAAGGTGGAGCGGCCGGCCTGGACGACGCGCTTGATCACGCCGCCGTCGTCGCGGGCGCAGGGCCGGCCCTCGCGGCCGTAGACGTCGAAGCGGTGCTGGAAATAGCCCTGGCCGCCCTCGGCGTTGGCGAAGTCGCGCAGGGTGGAGCCGCCGGCCTGGATGGCGTCGTCCAGGACGTGGCGGACCTCGGCGGCCAGGGTCTCCAGCCGGGGCCGCGAGACCTTGCCGGCGGCCGCCAGGGGCGAGATGCGGGCGCGGAAAAGGGCCTCGCAGACGTAGATGTTGCCCAGGCCGGCGACCACGCGCTGGTCCAGCAGGCTGACCTTGATGTTCTGCGTCTTGCCGGCGAACGCCTCGGCCAGGTGGGCGCCCGAGAAGCGGTTGCCGAGCGGCTCGGGGCCCAGGCCGGCGAACCAGGGATGGACCTCGACCTGGTCCGAGGGGATCAGGCCCATGAAGCCGAAGCGGCGGGCGTCTGCGAAGCCGATGCGGGTCGTGACGCCGTCCTTCACCGCGCAGAGGCTGAGATGCTCGTGCTTGCCGGTCGCCGGGGCGTTCTCCTCGAACTCGCCCAGCTGTTCGCCGTCCAGGGTGAAGCGGCCGGTCATGCCCAGGTGGGAGACCCAGGTCTCGCCGGTGGACAGGGGCATCAGCAGGTATTTGGCGCGGCGGTCGATGCGCTGGACGGTCGCCCCCTCAAGCCGCTCGGGAAACCGGTCGGGGAAGGGGAAGCGCAGGTCGGGGCGATTCTGGCGCACCCGGGACAGGCGCGCGCCTTCCAGGACCGGCTGCAGGCCGCGTCGGACGGTTTCGACCTCGGGAAGTTCGGGCATGGGAGTGGCTAGTGGCTAGTGGTTGGGCGCTCCAAGGGCGCCAGCGCGACAACGGTGAGCTCCAGAAGATGCAGCAACCCCTGATCACTCGCCACTAGCCGCTAGCCGCTAGCCGCCAATCATCACACGGGCGGGTCGGATTCCGCACGGGCCTCTCGACGCCCGCCACGTTTCCGGCTTAGGTCCCGCGCAACGAGAGAATGAGGGCCGCCATGACGGACACCACTACTTCCGGCGCAACGACGCCGGTCCCCGGAAAACGCATAGAACTGACGCTCCGCGCGCTCGTGCTGGGCTGCCTGCTGGCGGTGGTCTTCACCGCCGCCAACACCTACCTGGGCCTGAGGGTCGGCCTGACGTTCGCGTCGGCCATCCCGGCGGCGGTCATTTCGATGGCCCTGCTGCGGGCGTTCCGCTCCTCGACCATATGGGAGAACATGACGGTGCAGACCGTCGCCTCGGTCGGCGGGGCGATGAGCTCGATCATCTTCGTGCTGCCCGGCCTGGTGATGATCGGCTGGTGGCGCGAGTTCCCGATCTGGGAATCGGTGGCGATCTGCATCCTGGGCGGCGTGCTGGGGGTGACCTTCTCGATCCCGCTGCGCCGGGCGCTGGTCGTCAACGGCGGCCTGCCCTACCCCGAAGGCGTCGCCGCGGCCGAGGTGCTGAAGGTCGGCTCGCGCGGGGCGGACCAGAGCGAAAGCGCGGTCCGCGAGAACAAGATCGGCCTGGGCGTGGTGGTCTGGACCTCGGTCATCTCGGCCGCGTTCGCCTGGCTGGCCGCGGCGCGGGTGTTCGCCGGCGAGGCGGCCCGCTTCCTGAAAACTGCCGGCCGCCCCTGGGCGGCGGCGCCACCGGCCTGGGCTTCGGCATGCAGTTCGCCCTGCTGGGCGCCGGCCACCTGATCGGCCTGACCGTCGGCCTGGCGCAGTTGTTCGGCCTGCTGGTCGCCTGGCTGATCGCGGTGCCGATCATGACCTCGCCCGACTATGTCAGCTGGACCGCGGGCATGGGGCTGGACTCGGTCGCCGCGACCCTGGCGGGCGCCCCGGCCGAAGAGCTGGCCGTCCAGGTATGGCGCAACGAGGTGCGCTTCATGGGCGCCGGCGTCATCGGCGTGGCGGCGATCTGGACCCTGGTCAAGCTGGCCGGGCCGCTGGTCGGCGGCCTGACCTCGGCCCTGGCCGCGCAAGCCAAGCGAAGGGGCGGCGAGGTGCTGGACCGCACAGAGCAGGACATCCCGATCAATCTGGTGGGCGGGATTTCGGTCCTGAGCCTGGTCGGCATCGCCGGCCTGCTGGCCTGGTTCGCCAACACCTCGCCGGCCCTGGCCAGTTCGACCCCGATCCTGGTGGCGGGCGGCGTCGTCTACGTGGTCCTGATCGGCTTCGCGGTGGCGGCGATCTGCGGCTACATGGCCGGCCTGATCGGCTCGTCCAACTCGCCCGTCTCGGGCGTCGGCATCCTGGCGATCGTGGTCGCCTCGCTGCTGATGCTGGTGGTGATGGCCGTCGCCGGCGTGCCGGCCGACCCGGCCTTCATCGCCTACGCCCTGATCGTGACGGCGGTGGTGTTCGCCGTCGCGGTCATCGCCAACGACAACCTGCAGGACCTGAAGACCGGCCAGCTGGTCGCCGCGACCCCGTGGCGGCAACAGACGGCCCTGATCGTCGGGGTCGTCGCCGGCGCCATCGTCATCCCGTTCGTGCTGAACGCCCTGAACCGCGCCTTCGGCTTCGAAGGCGGCCCGGCGGGCATCGCCTCGGAGCCGCTGGCGGCGCCCCAGGCCACGCTGATCTCGGCCCTGGCGCGCGGCGTCATCGGCGGCGACCTGCGTTGGGACCTGATCGGCGTCGGGGCCGTGATCGGCGTGGTCGTCATCATCCTGGACGTGATCCTGAACAGCGCGACCCGGGGCAAGGTGAAGCTGCCCCCGCTGGCGGTGGGCATCGGCTTCTATCTGCCCGCGGCCGTGACCATGATGCTGGTGATCGGCGCCGTGGCCGGCTGGCTCTACGAGAAGGGCCTGAAGGGCAAGTCGTTCGAGGAGGTCGGCAAGCGCATGGGCGTGCTGATGGCCTCGGGCCTGATCGTGGGCGAGAGCCTGTTCGGCGTGTTCAACGCGGGCGTCATCGGCGCCACCGAGAACGAGGCGCCGTTCGCGATCTTCCCGCTGGGCGACCACTGGCCGGCGATGGCCGTCGGCGTCGTCGCCTTCGCCGCGATCACCCTGGCGATGTACCGCTGGGTGCGCGGCCGGGCCGCCAAGGTCTAGAGACGCGCTCCATCACGTCGAAGGGGCCGGGCCGCGTGAGCGGTCCGGCCCTTTTCGTTTCGCTCCGGACGGTCCCGTCGGCGACATCGCTGGCGTTTCGCCGCCAGCCCCTGTATGAGGCGCGCGCTTTCTCCCCGCACCGTCGCCAAAATCCAGCGGCCCGCTCACGCCCGGCCGCGCCTTGCACGTCTGATACCGAAATGAACCTGCGCAACGTCGCCATCATCGCCCACGTCGACCACGGCAAGACCACGCTCGTCGACCAACTGCTGGCCCAGTCGGGCGTGTTCCGAGCCAACGAGGCCACGACCGAGCGCGCCATGGACTCCAACGACCAGGAGCGCGAGCGCGGGATCACCATCCTGGCCAAGGCGACCTCGGTGCTGTGGAACGGCAAGGCCGGCGAGACCCGGATCAACATCATCGACACCCCCGGCCACGCCGACTTCGGCGGCGAAGTCGAGCGGATTCTGGGCATGGTGGACGGCTGCGTCATCCTGGTGGACGCCGAAGAGGGCGTCATGCCCCAGACCAAATTCGTGCTGACCAAGGCGCTGAAGATGGGCCTGCGCCCGATTCTCTGCATCAACAAGGTCGACCGCGCCCACGCCGACCCGGACCGGGTGCACCTGGAGACCATCGACCTGTTCTCGGCCATCGGCGCGACGGACGAGCAGCTGGACTTCCCGCACATCTACGCCTCGGGCCGCAACGGCTGGGCGACGCTGGACCTGAACCAGCCGTCCGACACCCTGGCCCCGCTGTTCGACCTGATCGTCGACCACGTGCCGCCGCCCGCCGTGGCCGAGAACAAGGACAAGCCGTTCCGCATCCTGAACGTGCTGATCGAGAGCGACCCGTTCCTGGGCCGCATCCTGACCGGCCGGATCGAGAGCGGCAAAGCCGTTCCGGGCATGGCCATCAAGGCCCTGTCGCGCGACGGCAAGACCATCGAGCAGGGCCGGATCACCAAGGTGCTGGCCTTCCGCGGCCTGAAGCGCCAGCCGGTCGACGAGGGCGCCGAGGCCGGCGACATCGTCGCCATCGCCGGCATGTCCAAGGCCACCGTGGCCGACACCCTGTGCGCGCTGGAGGTCACCGAGGCGCTGGACGCCCAGCCGATCGACCCGCCGACCATCTCGATGACCGTGGGCGTCAACGACAGCCCGCTGGCCGGACGCGAAGGCGACAAGGTGCAGAGCCGCGTGATCCGCGACCGCCTGCTGAAGGAAGCCGAGGCCAACGTCGCCATCCGCGTGACCGAGACCCCGGGCGCCGACGCCTATGACGTCGCGGGCCGCGGCGAACTGCAGCTGGGCGTGCTGATCGAGAACATGCGCCGCGAAGGCTTCGAGCTGTCGATCAGCCGTCCGCGCGTGGTCTATCAGGCCGGCGAGAACGGCGAGCGGTTGGAGCCGATCGAGGACGTCGTGATCGACGTCGACGACGAGTACACCGGCGTGGTCATCGAAAAGCTGTCGGCCCGCAAGGCCGAGCTGAAGGACATGGGCCCGTCGGGCGCCGGCAAGACGCGCATCCAGCTGATGTGCCCGTCCCGGTCGCTGATCGGCTATCAGGGCGAGTTCCTGACCGACACGCGCGGCTCGGGCGTGCTGAACCGCGTGTTCAGCCATTACGAGCCGCACAAGGGCGCGATCGAGGGCCGTCTGAAGGGCGTGCTGGTGTCCAACTCGGACGGCGAGACGGCGTCCTACGCCCTGTGGAACCTGGAGGAGCGCGGCGTGATGTTCGTCGGCGCCGGCGAAAAGACCTACCAGGGCATGATCATCGGCGAGAACTCGCGGTCCGACGACCTGGACGTCAACCCGATCAAGGGCAAGCAGCTGACCAACGTCCGCGCCTCGGGCAAGGACGAGGCCGTGCGACTGACCCCGCCGCGCCGCCCGTCGCTGGAGCAGGCCATCGCCTATATCGAGAGCGACGAGCTGGTCGAGGTGACGCCCAAGTCCATCCGCCTGCGCAAGTCGGTGCTGAACCCGAGCTTCCGCAAGAAGCGCGTCCGCGAGGACTAGGCCCCCTCCTGGCGTCCCGGGCGATACCGGCCGGGCGTGACGCCGAACTGACGCCGGAAGGCGGTGATGAAGGCGCTCGCGCCGTCGAAGCCGCAGTCGAGGGCGGCGGCCGTCACCGACGCGCCCGACGACAGCCGCCGCCACGGCGTGGATCAGGCGCGCCGTTGCGCCGCCAGGCGTCGATGGGACAGTCCCGTCTCGCGCGGGAACAGCCTCTGCAGGGTCCGCAGGCTCGTC
>NZ_JBNFOJ010000112.1:0-9331 GCF_057364705.1 Brevundimonas sp. CURTG3B2_SDJG | reverse complement strand
CCGGCGGCCGCGATTTCGCGCGCCGTGGCGGAGGCCCTGTCGCCCGCCGGCTTCGCGGAACTGCGGGTCGCGACGGCCCGACCGAAACGCCCTGATAGAGGCGCTTGGCAACCTGGCGCGCGCCGTATAAAGAACCCGCCTCGCGCCGGACCCCGCGTCCGTTTCGCCCAAGGCCGCTTTAGCTCAGCCGGTAGAGCACCTCATTCGTAATGAGGGGGTCGCGTGTTCGAGTCACGCAAGCGGCACCATTTCCTGTCACCGTCACGCCGGTCCGAGCCCCGGTTTCGAGCGACGCGGGCTCACTCGCCGATCTGGACGCCCCGGCCGGAACGGCCTAGCTAGGGTTGCAGTATCGGAGCGGTCGATGTCGCCAGGATTGAGCGCGCGTCAGGAAGAGTGTCTGAGGCTGACCGCCTTTCTGACCGACAAGGAGATCGCCGCGCGCCTGGGCCTGTCCGAGGCCACGGTGAAGAAGCATGTGCATGAGGCGTGCCGGCGGCTGGGGGTCAACCGGCGCAAGGCGGCCCTGGCGCTTCTGCAACGAAACGTACCAGAGGGTACGAAAGACCCCATTGGCGAAACCTCCGGCGCCGGTTCTGCTGCCTCCTCGGTCAGGGAGGCAGGCCAGGATGATCGATCGAAGCAAACCTCTTCCGCACTGGACGTGGGAAGATCTGGAGGCGGCGCTGGACGGGTTCAGCCCGACGGGACCGGACAATCCGGTCCGGGCCTATCTGATGCGCGGTCTGGCGGACGACGCGGAGCAGGCTACGCCCCGGGAGCTGCTGCAACAGGTGCTCAGCGCGGGCTGGGTGATGGCGCAGATGGGAGCGCGGACCGCCGGTTCGGCTACCGACCTCCGCCACGAGGCTGGGGCGTCCGCGTCCTGATCATCCTGGTGATGCTGGTGCTGGCGGCGGTCATGATGAAGGCGATCGCCGACGCCGTCGTCGCCTATCAGCGTCAGGTCCACGTCATCGACGAGACCATCACGAGCGGCGCGGCCGCTCGCCCGCCGGAGCGCTAGCCGCGGCCGGCGCGTCCGAGGACCGGCATGGCCCCTTTTCAACTTTTCTTCCTGCTGGTCAGCCTGGCCGTGTTCGCCCTGGCGTGGCTGCGCGGCGGCCACACCGAAAGGGCGGGGGTGGCGATGTTCGTGCTGGCCTATGTCGCCAGCTTCGTGCTCCAGACCGTGACGCTGAACGGCTTCCGCCTGGGCGAGGCGCTGGTCGATCTGTTCCTGTTCGTCGCCCTGGTCTGGCTGGCGCTGCGCCGGGACCGGTGGTGGACCCTGGCGGCCGCGGCCTTCGCGGGCCTGACCATGGTGGCGCATGCGGTGATGTTCATGACGCCGGACTTGCAGACGCATCACATCCGCGCCGACGTGGCTTCACGCTGGGGCATTGGCGTTCTGATGGTGCTGTGCCTGGGAGCCGGCGTGGCCGAGCGCTGGATGGCGGGCGAGGCGCCGGCAAGCCGGTACGCCCGCTGGTCGCGACCGGAGCGGCGGGTGACTTGAACATATAAACATATCTTTATATGTCTGGCGGCCTTCACCAGGAGCCCGCCTTGTCCCGCACATCCTTCCTCTTCACGTCCGAAAGCGTCTCCGAGGGCCATCCCGACAAGGTCGCGGATCGCATCTCCGACACCGTCGTGGACCTGTTTCTGTCCAAGGACCCGGAAGCCCGAGTGGCGTGCGAGACGCTGACGACGACGAACCTGGTGGTGCTGGCCGGCGAGATCCGCGGCAAGGGCATCATGGGGGCCGACGGTCAGTGGGCGCCGGGCATCGAGGCCGAGATCGAGGCCGCGGTGCGCGCCGCGGTGCGCGACATCGGCTACGAGCAGGATCAGTTCCATTGGAACACCTTCGAGTTCCAGAACCACCTGCACGGCCAGTCCGCCGACATCGCGGTGGGCGTGGACGCGGCCGGAAACAAGGACGAGGGCGCCGGCGACCAGGGCATCATGTTCGGCTACGCCTCGAACGAGACGCCTGAACTGATGCCGGCGACGCTGGCGTACAGCCACAACATCCTGAAGGCCCTGGCGGACCTCCGTCACGCGGGCGGCACCCTTCTGGAGCCGGACGCCAAGAGCCAGGTGACGCTGCAGTACGAGGACGGCCGCCCGGTGCGCGCCACCTCGATCGTCGTCTCGACCCAGCACGCGGCCGGAAAGACCCAGGCCGAGGTGGCGGCGG
This sequence comes from Brevundimonas sp. CURTG3B2_SDJG, assembly GCF_057364705.1. Classification (NCBI taxonomy): domain Bacteria; kingdom Pseudomonadati; phylum Pseudomonadota; class Alphaproteobacteria; order Caulobacterales; family Caulobacteraceae; genus Brevundimonas; species Brevundimonas sp. CURTG3B2_SDJG. The sequence goes on along the minus strand of NZ_JBNFOJ010000112.1, from coordinate 7,125 downwards.
TGGTCAAGCCGGTGGTGGAGAAGGTGCTGCCGCAGGGCTTCATCACCGACGAGACCGTCTGGCACATCAATCCCACGGGCATCTTCGAGATCGGCGGACCCGACGGCGACACTGGCCTGACCGGGCGCAAGATCATCGTCGACACCTACGGCGGCGCGGCCCCGCACGGCGGCGGCGCCTTCTCGGGCAAGGATCCGACCAAGGTCGACCGGTCGGCCGCCTACGCCTGCCGCTACCTGGCCAAGAACGTCGTCGCCGCCGGCCTGGCCGACCGCTGCACGATCCAGATCAGCTACGCCATCGGCGTGGCCCAGCCCCAGTCGATCCACGTGGACCTGCACGGCACCGGCAGGATCGCGGAATCGGTGCTGGAGGAGAACATCCTGGGCTTCATCGGCGGCGCCACCCCGCGCGCCATCCGCGAGCACCTGGGCCTGAATAAGCCGATCTACGCCCGCACCGCCGCCTACGGCCACTTCGGCCGCACGGCCGACGCGGACGGCGGCTTCTCGTGGGAGAAGACGGACCTGGTCGACAAGCTGAAGGCGCTGGCCTGAGGTTCTAGGGACTAGGTTCTAGGGGCTAGGTTCTAGGTTTTAGGGAGAGTTGTTCGGGTGACGCTCCTAGAACCTAGCCCCTAGTCCCTAGAACCTAGCCCCCGCGGCGAGCTATACGCCCGCCATGTCTTCCGATCCCGACACCTCCAAGGCCCCCACCTGGGGCCCGCTGCGTTCGTTCGGCCGCATCAAGTCGCGCACGCTGAAGCCGCGGCAGGCGGCGCTGTTCGACACCCTGCTGCCGACCATCGCCGTGCCGGACCCGAAGGCGGGGCCGATCGACCCCCGGGCGCTGATGCCCGAGGCCGAGGAGGTCTGGCTGGAGATCGGCTTCGGCGGCGGCGAGCATCTGGCCGCCCAGGCGGCGCGTCGTCCCAAGGCGCTGATGATCGGCTGCGAGCCCTTCCTGAACGGCGTCGGCTCGGCGCTGCGCCATATCGACGACGGCGGGCTGAAGAACGTCCGGCTGCATGCCGACGACGCGCGCGACGTGATGAAGGCCCTGCCCGACGGCTCGCTGGACCGGGTGATGATCCTGTTTCCCGACCCCTGGCACAAGGCGCGACACAACAAGCGACGGCTGATCCAGGACGAGACCGCGGCCGAGATCGCTCGCCTGCTGAAGCCGGGCGGGCGTCTGAGGTTCGTGACGGACTGGAAGGACTACGCCGAATGGGCGCTGGAACGGCTGGAGCGCACGCCCGGCTTGACCTGGACCGCCGACCGGGCCGACGACTGGCGGGTGGCGCCCGAGGACCACGTCGTCACCCGCTACGAAGAGAAGAAGCTGGGGGACACGCCGCCGATCTTCCTGGAGTTCGTTCGCGATTGACCCTGATCGACCTGAGCCATGTGATCGAAGACGGCATGGTCACCTACAAGGGGTTGCCCGCGCCGCACGTGTGCGATTGGCTGAGCCGTGAGGCGTCGAGAGCGAACTACGCGCCAGGGACGGAGTTCCAGATCGGCGAGATCACCCTGGTGGGCAATACCGGGACCTATCTGGACACCCCCTTCCATCGCTACGCCGACGGCGAGGACCTGTCCGACGTCGGACTGGACCGGCTGGTCGACCTGCCGGGACTGGTGGTGCGGGCCGGCGATCGTCAGGCGGTGGACGCGGACCTCTTCGAGGGGGTGGAGGTCGCAGGGCGAGCGGTGCTGGTGCATACGGGCTGGAGCCGGCATTGGCGAACCGAGGCCTACTATGACGGCCACCCCTTCCTGACGGAGGCGGCGGCCGACCGGCTGGCCGAGGGCGGGGCGCGGCTGGTCGGGATCGATTCCCACAACATCGACGACACCTCAGGGCGGACCCGGCCGGTGCACTCGCGGCTGCTGGGCTCGGGCGTGCTCATCGTGGAGCACATGTGCGCGCTGGAGCGGCTGCCCGACGGACCGTTCCGGTTCTTCGCCGCTCCGCCGAAGGTGAAGGGGTTCGGCACCTTTCCTGTCCGCGCGTTCGCCCAGGTCGGCTAGGCGACGACCCTCGATGCGAGCCTGCGCAGGGGTGGAGCGAGCAGCGCGGCCAGAACCGATTTCACTCCGGCCCCGACGACGAAGGGCGTGAAGCCGTCGTCCAAGGCCGGCCGGACGCCGATGCGGACCGCCAGCCAAGCCGCGCCGGCGACGAGGATCAGCAGGTGGAGCGCCAGCATCAGGGCGACCTTGGCTGAGCTGCTTTCCGCCCGCTCGAACAGGGCGCCGGCCAAGCCGGCCGCGACCGGAAAGGCGAGCAGATACCCGGCGGTCGGCCCGCTGAAAGGGGCGAGGCCGGACGCGCCGTCGGACAGGACCGGAAGGTTCGCGGCGGCCATGGCCAGGTAGAGCAGGGCCGAGGCCGCGCCGCGCCAGGCGCCCAGGATCGCGCCGGACATCAGCACCGCGAGGGTCTGCAGCGTCATCGGCACGGGGGTCATGGGGACGGCGACCTGCGCGGCCAAGGCGATGAACCCGGCGAAGGCGGCGATCAGGGCGAGAGAGGCAAGCGCGCGCATGACCCACGCCACCACGGGGCGATCGCGGGCGCAAGCCGATCTGGATTTCCGCGACGAAGCGGGGCAACAGGCGGGGACCCTGAAAAAGGACGCCGCGGATGACTTTCGCCCTCGAGGACGCCGCCACGCCGATCTTCGTGCGCGGCCTGAATACGCTGTCCGGCCTGGTCGACAAGGCGGCCGCGTCGGGCCTGGAGGAGGCCGAGATCCTGGAGGCGCGGTTGGCGCCCGACATGTTGCCGTTCGCCGACCAGGTCCGGATGGCCTCATTCTCGGCCCGCAGCTGCGTCGCGCGCCTGACCGGCCAGCCTTGGCCGAGGACCGACGACAAGGAAGCGTCTCTGGAAGAGTTGAAGGCGACCATCGCGCTGTCGCTGGCCTTCATCCAAGGCGTCGACCCGGCGGGGTTCGAGGGCGCCGAGACGCGCCGCGTCGAGCTGCGCTTCCCGGGCGTGGAGCTGGATTTCGAGGGCGCGGGCTATTTGACCAGCTTCGCCATTCCGAACTTCTACTTCCACGTGACCACGGCCTACGCGATCTTGCGCAACAAGGGCGTGGCGCTGGGCAAGCGTGATTATCTGGGCCGACTGGCGCTGGTCTAAGGCCCGCCTCGCCTCGGCTGACCGTTCCTGACAGGCGCGGCGCGGCGGATTTCCTGAGGCCGGGACGTGGTCTAGCGTGGCCGGGCATCGGAGACGCGCATGTCCAAGACAGGTCTTTCCATCCCGGGCTTCCTGCTGGCGGCCGTCGCGGCCCCGCCGGTCTCGGTGACGATCTTCCTCGCCCTGGCCTGGCTGTTGCCCCAGACCTCGGAACGGCGTGTTCCGATCTCTGAAATCCCCATGACCTACATGGTCGCCGCGCTGATGGGGATCGTCCCCAGCCTGGTGTTCGGCGGGCTGACGCTCCTGGCCATGAAGGCGGTTTTCAAGGCCTGGCCGCCCCGGCGCTGGGTCATGGCCGCCGGGGGGCTCGCCGCGGCGGCGGCGTACTGCGTCGTGTCGACGGTCGCCGGGTTCGCGCCCTGGGGCGCCTGGCCGTCGAGGACCGTCCGGCACGGGGTTGATCGCGGCCTGCGTCCTGCTGTCCGGGGGCGTCGCGGGGCTGATCTACGCGTCGTTCGCCGCAAGGGGCTGACAAACCCTTCAGGCGGGTCTATATGCCGCCCCACATCGTTAGACCGGCGTCCGACGGCGCCGTTTGAAGCGGCGGCCCGGAAGGCCAGCCGCTTTTATTTTGCCCGGGACCCCTCTTGAAGGCCAAAACCGCAGAAGACCGCCAGCTCCTGGAGCTGATCGAGCCCGTCGCCGAAAGCCTGGGCCTCGAGGTCGTGCGCGTGCGCCTGATGGGGGGAACCCAGCGGCGGCGGCTTCAGATCATGGCCGAGCGCGCGACCGACCACGACATCGCCGTCGAGGAGTGCGCCCGCCTGAGCCGCGCGGTGTCGGAGGTGCTGGACGCCGCCGACCCGATCGCCGGCGAATATCTGCTGGAGGTCTCGTCGCCCGGCATCGACCGGCCGCTGACGCGTCTGGCCGACTTCGACCTGTTCGAAGGTTACGAGGCGCGGCTGGAGACCGATCGAATGATCGAGGGCCGCAAGCGCTTCAAGGGCGTGATCGCCGGGACCGAGGACGACAACGTCGCCATGGACCTGGAAGGGGAAGAGGACACCGCCCTGATCCCGTTCGCGTGGCTGGCCGACGCCAAGCTGGTGTTGACCGATGAATTGATGAAGGCGGGCGCCGAGAAGCGCGCCGCCCGTAACGACAACTCTACCGAGACCGAGGACTAGACCATGGCTGTGGCCGGCGTTTCCGCGAACCGACTCGAACTGCTGCAGATCGCCGATGCGGTCGCGCGCGAGAAGAACATCGACAAGGAGATCGTCGTCGAGGCGATCGAGGAGGCGATCCAGAAGGGCGCCAAGTCGCGCTACGGCGCCCACCACGACATCCGCGCCAAGATCGACATCAAGACCGGCGAGCTGGCCCTGACCCGTCACGTCACCATCGTGGAAGATGACTGGCAGCCGGAAGACGAACTGGAGGAGTTCAACGACAGCGCCATGGTGCGCCTGAAGGACGCCTTGAAGCGCGACCCCGAAGCCGTGGTCGGCAAGGAGTACGTCGAGGAGCTGCCGCCGTTCGAGTTCGGCCGCGTCCAGACCCAGATGGCCCGCCAGGTGGTGACCGGGAAGGTCCGCGAGGCCGAGCGCGCCAACCAGTACGAAGAGTTCAAGGATCGCGTCGGCGAGATCGTCAACGGCACGGTCAAGCGCGTCGAATACGGCAACACCATCGTCGACCTGGGCCGCGGCGAGGGCATCATGCGCCGCAACGACTCGATCCCGCGCGAAGTGTTCAACATCGGCGACCGGATCCGCACCTACATCTACGACGTCCGCCCCGAGGCGAAGGGGCCGCAGGTCATGCTGTCGCGCTCGCACCCCGGCTTCATGGCCAAGCTGTTCGCCCAGGAAGTGCCCGAAGTCTACGACGGCGTGATCGAGATCCGCGCCGCCGCCCGCGACGCGGGCTCGCGCGCCAAGATGGCCGTTCTGTCGAACGACAGCTCGATCGACCCCGTCGGCGCCTGCGTCGGCATGCGCGGTTCGCGCGTGCAGGCGGTGGTCGCCGAGCTGCAGGGCGAGAAGATCGACATCATCCCCTGGGTCAACGACGAGCCGACCTTCATCGTGAACGCCCTGGCCCCGGCCGAGGTGTCCAAGGTGGTGCTGGACGAGGAAGCCGACCGCGTCGAGGTGGTGGTCCCCGACGAGCAGCTGTCGCTGGCCATCGGCCGCCGCGGCCAGAACGTGCGCCTGGCCTCGCAGCTGACCGGCTGGCAGATCGACATCATCACCGAAAGCCAGGATTCGGAGCGCCGCCAGCGCGAGTTCAGCGAGCGCACCAGCCTGTTCCAGGAAGCCCTGGACGTGGACGAGGTCATCGCCCAGCTGCTGGTCACCGAAGGCTTCGCCACGGTCGAGGACCTGGCCTATGTCGAGCCGTACGAGATCTCGGATATCGAGGGCTTCGACGAGGACACCGCCGAAGAGCTGCAGGCTCGCGCCCGCGACTTCCTGGAACGCCAGGCCGCGGAACAGGACGCCAAGCGCAAGGCGCTGGGCGTCGAGGACGGCGTATTGGAGGTGCCCGGCGTGACCCTGCCGATGGCCGTGGCCCTGGGCGAGGGCGGCGTGAAGACCGTCGAGGACCTGGCCGACCTGGCCACGGACGAGATCCGCGGCGGCTACGAAGTCAGGAACGGCGAGCGCGTGAAGGTCCCGGGCGTGCTGGAGACCTTCAACCTGGCGCAGGAAGACGCCGAGATGCTGATCCTGCAGGCCCGCGTGGCCGCCGGCTGGATCGACGCGTCCGAACTGCCCCAGCCCGAGCCGGAGTACGAGGAAGAGTACGCCGAGGGCGAGTACGATCCTGAAGCGGTCTTCTCGGGCGCGACCGGCGAAGACGAGGTGGCCGAAGCTCCGGCCGAAGGCGACGACGCGGAGGTCCTCGAAGAGGACTCCGAACAGTCCCGCGACGCGTGATGGGAGACCTGGCCGTCCATGAGAGTTCGCGAAGCGACGACTGAGCGGGAGCGCCGAGACCTGGTCACTCACCAGGTCATGGAGGAGTCTCGCCTGATCCGCTTCGTGGCCGCCCCGGACGGCTCGGTCGCCCCCGATCTGGCGCGCAAGCTGCCGGGCCGCGGCCTGTGGGTCGCGGCCGATCGCGCCTCGGTCGAGGCGGCGGTGAAGAAGAACCTGTTCAGCCGCGCGGCCAAGGCCCCGCTGAAACCGGCCGCGGGTCTGGCGGACCTGGTCGAAACCCTACTGGCCAAGCGCTGCCTGGATCAGCTGGGGCTTGCCCGACGCGAGGGCGTTCTTATCTCTGGCTTCGAAAAGTCGGCGGCGGCGATCCGCTCCGGCAAGGCCGCGTGGCTGGTGGAGGCGGCGGACGGGTCCGCCGACGGTCGGGGCAAGCTCCTGGCGCTCGCGAAACACCAGGCCCGCCCCCCCAAAGTGTGCGGCGCGTTCGGCGCGGACGATTTGGGTTTGGCCCTTGGGCTGGAAAATGCGATACACGCCGTCCTGCTTGAGGGCGGGCGGGCCGATCGCTGGACCTTCGAGGTCGAACGACTGGCGGGATTTCGACCGTTGTCGCCCCCCGGATGGGGCGCGGACGCGGCTGAGGACCCGGATGGATTTTCAGACGGGCGGGGTTCTGCTCCCTGAACGGGGGCGGGGCGCCGCACGGCTTTTGTGTTTGGACGACGACGGTGGATGTCCCGCCGTCAAAGTAAAGCGACCGGATGACTGACGAGAACGACAAGACCAACGACGGCAAGACGACCCCGCCTTCGCCCGCTCCGGGCACGGGGCCGCGCGCGCCGCTGAGCCTGAAGCCGCGCACGGCGGGATCGGTTTCGACCGGCACCGTCAAGCAGAGCTTCAGCCATGGCCGCTCCAAGACCGTGGTGGTCGAGACCAAGCGTCGCGTGGGCGCCGCCCCGGGCCATCAGCGTCCGCAGGGCTTCGACGTCGCGCGTCCGCGCACCGACGCCCC
>NZ_JBNFOJ010000111.1:0-9377 GCF_057364705.1 Brevundimonas sp. CURTG3B2_SDJG | reverse complement strand
CGCGTCGCCCAACTCCGCCCCCCCGCCTGCGCGCGGCCTATGCGGCGGTGGTGCAGCAAGCGGCCAACGCCCTGCTGCCCGGCGCGCCGCCGGATATCGAGCGCCTGGTGGCCCAGCTGCAGGCGGCCACCAACCAGACGATCGGCCGGCCGGGCGCGCGCCTGCTCATCGGGACCGTGATGGTGGTCTGACGGAACCGCAGTCTCGGTTCGCCCGTTCGGTTGACGGCTCCGTCTCGAAGAGCCGCCGCCCACGGTTTCGCCATGCGCCGCGCACTCGTCGTGACCGCAAGCTTCGTCGCCGTCCTGGGAGCCGGCTCCGTCCAGGCCCAGGACTGGCTGACGCCCCATCTGGAAAGCCAGCGCTGGAACAACCTGAACAACAACCGCGAGCGCTCGGACAGGGACCGCTCGCCGCGCGCCCAGCCGGGAACACCCCCACCCTGTACGCTGGACATGGTCCCCTCGGCCGAGCGCCGACGGGTCGAGGCCGAGTTCCAGCGTCGCGTCCGAACCGAGGGCTACGACCGCGCCTACGCCTGGAGCGTCGAGCAGGGCCGACTGACCCGCCAGCGGATGCAGGCCCGCGGAGTCTGCCGATAGGTCAGTCTTTCGTCGGGCTGATCTGGTTGGCGTCGCCATAGGTCAGGGCCAGGAACACGTCCTCCAGGTCCGGGTCCTCGGTCGAGATGTCGGCGATCGTCACCCCGGCGGCGCGCACGGCGGCCAGCACCTGCTCCACCGACGACTGGCCCTTGCGGTAGCTGATCGCGAAGGCGCCGTTGGGGCGACCGACGACGTCGAAGCCCTTGACCTCGGGCAGGCCCTCCAACTGGTCCTCCGGGGTCACCACGACGTTGCGGGTGTCCAGCCGGCGCAGCAGGACGGACGTCGGCTCGCAGGCCACCACCTCGCCGCGGTTCATGATGGCGATGGTGTCGCAGAGCTCCTGGGCTTCTTCCAGGTAGTGGGTGGTCAGGAGGATCGTCACGCCCTCGGCGTTGATGCGCCGCACGTACTCCCACAGTTGGCGGCGCAGCTCGACGTCGACGCCGGCGGTCGGCTCGTCCAGGATCAGGATGGGCGGATTGTGGACCAGCGCCTTGGCCACCATCAGGCGGCGCTTCATGCCGCCGCTGAGGGCGCGGACGTAGGCGTTGGCCTTGTCCGACAGTCCCAGGGCGGCCAGCAGCTCGTCGGAGCGGCGCTCGTTCGCCGGCACGCCGTAGAAGCCGGCCTGGACCTCCAAGGCCTCGCGGGGGGTGAAGAAGACGTCGGCCACGATCTCTTGCGGCACCACGCCCAGGGCGGCGCGGGCGTCGCGCGGCTGCCGGTCGATGTCGCGGCCCCAGATCGAGGCCGAGCCGCCGGTCTTGTTGACGATGCCCGCCAGGATGTTGATCAGGGTCGACTTGCCGGCGCCGTTCGGGCCCAGCAGGCCGAACATGGAGCCGCGTGGGATGACCAGATCGACGCCCCGGAGCGCGGTCTTGGGCGGCGACTTTTTCGATCCCGCATAGGTCTTTTCCAGCCCCCGGACCTCGATGGCGTTGACGGGCAGGGCTTCGGTCTCGGTCATTCAGGCGCTTTCGGGTGTTTCGAGCGGCTCGGTTTGACGGTATGGAGCGCGCGCGCATACCTATGCGTCACCGCCCCAATCGCCAAGTCAGAGCCTGTCGAATGCCCCCGCGCCCCGCCGATGCGATCATCCCCCCGCCGGAAAAGATCGTCGTGCCGACCAAGCGCGTGTCCTGCGACGGCGGCGGCGGCGCGCTGGGCCACCCGCTGGTCTACATGGACATGGGCGAAGACGACCACGTCGAGTGCGCCTACTGCGACCGCATGTTCGTGCTGGGCAAGCGGCCGAAAAATGAGTCCGAATACCTCGACCCGGCAGCGCGTCCGCCGGAAGCGCACTGACCGTCAGGCGGCCGGCGCGCCGCCTCCTGCCGCGATCCAGGCGTCCACCTGGTCCTCCAGCACGTCCAGCGGCACCGAGCCTGATCCCAGCACCACCGCGTGGAAGTCGCGGATGTCGAAGCGTGCACCGAGCGCCGCCTGCGCCCGCTGGCGCAGCTCCATGATCTTCAGCTCGCCGATCTTGTAGCTGGTCGCCTGGCCCGGATTGGTGATGTAGCGCTCGACCTCCTTGACGATGTCGCGCTCGGACAGGAGCGAGTTCTGGCGGAAATATTCGATCGCCTGCTCGCGGCTCCAGCGCTTGGCGTGCAGGCCGGTGTCGGTGACCAGGCGCACCGCCCGCCACAACTCGGTCGATAGACGGCCGAAGTCGGAATAGGGATCCTGGTAGAAGCCCATCTCCTTGCCCAGCCGCTCGGCGTACAGGCCCCATCCTTCCGCATAGGCGCCGTAGCCGCCGAAGCGGCGGAACGACGGCAGGCCCTGCATCTCCTGGGCGTAGGCGATCTGGAAGTGATGGCCCGGCGCGCCCTCGTGGTAGCTGATCCCCTCGATCTGAGGCTTCAGCACCTGGGTCATGTCCGACAGGTTGACGTAGTAGATGCCGGGCCGCGACCCGTCGGGCGCCGGCTGGTTATAGAAGGCGATGGAGGCCGTGGCCTCGCGCCATTGCTCGACGGCGCGGACCTCCAGCGCGGCCTCGGGCAGGTCGCTGAACCAGCGCGGGGCGACCTGCATCACCTGGGCGATGAAGGCGCGGGCGTCGGTCAGATACTGCTCCTTGCCCTCCGGCGTGTTCGGATACTGGAAGCGCGGGTCGGTCTTCAGGAAGGCGAACATCTCCTGCAGCGAGCCGGTGAAGCCCACCTGGGTCATGATGGCCTGCATCTCGCCCTGGAGGCGCTCGACCTCCTGAAGGCCAATCTGGTGGATCTGGTCGGCGGTCAGGTCGGTGGTGGTCGAGAGGCGCAGGCGGGCGTTGTAGAAGGCTTCGCCTTCGGGCAGTCGCCAGACGCCGCCGTCGCGATCCGGCATGACGGCGGCCTGGGCCTGGACCTCGGCCAGGGTCGCCAGCACGCCTTCGTAGCCGCGCTTCCATTCGCCGGTCAGGGCCGCACGGCCTTCCGCCAGCAGCCGGTCCTTGGTCGCCTGGTCCGTCTCCAACGCGCCGACCTTCCGCTGGAAGTCGGCCCAGACCGGATTGTCCGCGCCGCCGTCGAAGGGGGCGCCGGCGATGATGTTGCGGGTGTTGGCGATCGAGGGCTCGAACACGAAGTTCGGCGAGATCACGCCCTTCGACGCCCGGTCGCGCAGCTCGTCGGCGATCTCGCCCATCACCCGCTCGGAGGCGCGGATGCGCGAGACGTAGGCCTCGGCGTCCGAGACGCTGGAGACGCGATGGTTGTTGATCAGGAAGACCGGCAGGCCGGTGGTCGGGTTGCCGTTGGCGGCGAACTGATAGCCCCAGTCCCGCCACTGGTTGGACAGCCGCGACTGCTCGACCCCGTATTCGAAAAGCCGCATCGACATCCGGTTCTCAGCGCTGACGGTCTGGGGGTCGAACTCGGCCTTCATGCGGGCCAGCTGGCGCTCGGCCAGGGCCAGGGACCGCTCCGCCGCCGCGTCGGTGGCGTCGTCCAGCTTGTCGTAATCGGTCTTCATTCCCAGCGAGGTCATGGTCTGGGGCGACAGGGCGATCCGCTCCTGGAACGCCTGCTCGAAGAAGGCCGCCAGCCGCGCGTCCTCGGTCTGGATCGAGATGTCCGCCTCCGGAGCGGCGGGCGTTTGGGCCAGGGCCGCGCCAGGCGCGCCCGCCAGCACGGCGACGGCGCAGGCGGTGGAGACGAGCAGACGGCGCATGAAGACCCTCCCGAGGTTCAGAAGGGCCGGACCTTCGACGGTCAGAGGGCGAGGCGCAAGGCCGCCTAGAACTCCCGCCAGCTGTCGCCGGGGTCGCGCTCGCCGGGGTCGACCGTCTGCTGGCCCCAGGAGACGATCATCAGAACCTTGTGGCTGCGGATGCGGAACTCGCCGGTCATCGGCAGGACCGCGCCCAGCGGCGCGCCCGTGCGGGGTTCGTAGAGGAAGCCGGAAAACTCGGCTACCCCGATCCGGTCGCGGCGGCTGTAGATCGACAGCTCGGGGATGGACACCACGTTGAGCGTCTCGTTGACCGGCACCCGCATGTCCGGAAGGCCCACGACGCGGCGCATCTGCTCCAGCGAGAGGGCGCCGGCCCGGACCTCGAGAACGGCGTCCGCATCGGCCTTTGTGGGGACGACGGCGTAGCCGGCCTCGGACAAGGCGGCGCGAATGGCGCTGATGGCGTAGGGCGCGTTGTCCGCCCGGAAGTAGACCTCGTCCACGAAGACCCGCGACCCGGCCGGGATCGGCAGGGTCAGGCCCTCGACGGCCCGATCGGCGGCGCGAGAGATCAGCAGCTGCTCCGTGGCGGTGCGGGCGGGATTGGTCTCCGTCGCGGAGGCGCAGGCCGAAAGGCCCAGAAGGACGAGGACCGCCAGGGCGGAATGAGGTCTCAAGATCACCAGCTCCCGATGTTGGGCATGGAGGCCCAGGGCTCCGCGGGGGCGAGAGGCTCGCCCTCCTGCAGGAGTTCGATGGAGACGCCGTCGGGCGAGCGGACGAAGGCCATGCGGCCGTCCCGCGGCGGGCGATTGAGGGTCACCCCGCCGTCCGCCAGCCGCCGGCAGGCGGCGTAGATGTCGTCGACCTTGTAGGCCAGGTGGCCGAAGTTGCGGCCGCCGGAATAGGTCTCGGGGTCCCAGTTATAGGTCAGCTCGACCTCGGGCGACCGTTCGATCTCGGACCGCGCCCTGTCCGCCGGGGCGGCCAGGAAGACCAGGGTGTAGCGTCCGGCCTGGTTCTCCATGCGGCGCATCTCCTCCAGGCCCAGCAGGTCGCAGTAGAAGCGCAGCGAGGCGTCGAGGTCGGTCACGCGGACCATGGTGTGGAGATAGCGCAAGGTGTCCGGTCCCTGGGGAGAAGGAGCGAGGCGGCCTCTATAGCGGCGGATCGCCGCGACGGCGACTCAAGGGCTGTTTCGGCGGGTGCGCCGGCCCGCGAGGGCTGCTAGAGGCGAAGGGTTCGTTTCGGGGAATCCATGCTTCGCAAGCTCTACGACTGGGTCTTTTCTCTGGCCCGCAGCAAGCACGCCACGCCGGCGCTGGCGGCGGTCTCCTTCGCCGAGAGCTCGGTCTTCCCGATCCCGCCGGACGTGATGCTGGCGCCGATGGTGCTGACGCGGCCGGATAGGGCGTATTTCTACGCCGCGGTCTGCACGGCGGCGTCGGTCCTGGGCGGGGTCCTGGGCTATGCGATCGGCTATTTCCTGACGCCGGTGGGCGAGGCCATCCTGGGCTTCATCGGCAGCGCGGACGCCCAGGCCCAGTTCGAAGCCTGGTACGACCGGTTCGGCCTGTGGGTCATCCTGATCAAGGGGCTGACGCCCTTTCCCTACAAGCTGGTGACCATCGCCTCGGGCCTGGCGCAGTTCAGCTTCCCCGTCTTCCTGATCGCCTCGGCCGTCACGCGGGGCGGGCGGTTCTTCGCGGTGGCCTATGTCATCAAGCGCTGGGGCCCCGCCGTCTGGGAGCGGGTCGAGAAGCGGCTGACGCTATGGACCGTGGTGGGCCTGGCCGTGCTGATCGGCGCGGTCGTGCTGCTGAAGGTGGTGCTCCACTAGCCTCGGCCTCGCGTCGGAGGGGCGGCGCATCGACGGACGCGCCAAGCCCGGCTATGAACGGCGTCCGATGAGAGGCTTGTACCGACTCCTGACGCGGTGGTGGACCGCTTTCGCGCTCGCGGCGTCGCTGGCTATGCTGGGCGCCGCGCATGCGTTCGAGCGGTTCGGCGGCCTGGCTCCCTGCAATCTGTGCCTCAAGCAGCGCGAGGTCTATTGGGGGGCGGCGGCGATCGCCCTGGTCGCCACGGTCTGGCATCTGGTCAGCCGCGGCAGCCGCGGCACGCCGCGCATCGCCGCCTTCCTGCTGTTCGTGGTGTTCACGACCGGCGCCGTGACCGCGATCTTCCATGCCGGCGGCGAGCTGAAGTGGTGGGAGCTGCCCGCGACCTGCTCGGGCGGCGGCGATGTCAACCTGGAGAGCCTGGCCGCCCTGGCGCTCGGAACCGGCCCGGTCGAGGACTTCGTGTTCTGCGACACGGTGGCCTGGAGTTTCGCGGGCCTGAGCATGGCAGGATGGAACGCGCTGATCTCGGCGGCGCTCGCCGTGTTCAGCCTGCTCGCCGCCAAGAGGCCCAAGGATGCCCGCGCCCCCCGGAACTGAGACCCCGCAACGCCGCGTCCTGCTGCCCCGTCCCGGACGCGGCGCCAGCAAGCGGCGGCGCGACGAGATCCTGCGCGTCGACCACGCCGGCGAATATGCGGCGGTGCACATCTATCGCGCCCAGCGGGCCGTTTTCGAGGGACGGGCCGGCAAGGCGAAGATCGCGGCCGACATGGAGGAGATGCGCGGCCAGGAGCAGGTTCATCTGGAACGCTTCCAGGCGCTGCTGAAGGCCGAGAACGTGCGGCCGACCGTGATGACCCCGGTCTGGCGGCTGGCGGCCCTGGCGCTCGGCGCCGGCACGGCCCTTATCGGCGAGAAGGCGGCCCACGCCTGCACCGAAGCGGTCGAGAGCGTGATCGAGGAGCATTACGCCGACCAGATCGCCGAGGTGCGGGACCGCGACCCGGCCCTGGCGGCCGAGCTGACGAAGTTCCGCGACGAGGAGCTGGCCCACCACGACCACGCGGTCGAGCACGGCAGCCGCGAGGCCCCTGGCTATGAGCTGCTCAGCGCCGTGATCAGGGCCGGCTGCCGGGCGGCGATCAAGATCAGCGAGCGGGTGTGAGCGGACGCGGGCGGGGCCTGTTCGCGGCCGTGGTCCGGGGTGGAGCCGTCGGTCGCCACATCCGCGTGAAATCCATCCTGCTGAACAGTTCGCGAGGCTCCGCCGACCGGTATGACAACTGGCTGCGGCTCGAGGCCGCCAAGGGCTTCATCCCGGTCCTCATCTTCGCCCTGGCCGACTATCTCGGCGCCCCGATCCCGCTGTGGGCCTTCACCACTCTGCTCGCCGCCGCCCTGGGTTGGGCCGCCTTCGTGCTGTGGCATGCCAGCGCCGCGGCCTTCAGTCTCAACGGACGGCACGCGGCCTATATGAAGAAGATCGGGATAGACCTGAGCTTCGGCGCGACCCTGGGAAACCCGAGGCTTTGGCGGCGGGCGCGGGCCGGGATGACGATGCGAGAATTCATAGCCGAGTTGAAGGCCGTCCAGGCCATGCCGCCTAGCCCCTGACGTCGAAGGCCAGCAGCAGCGTCTTCTGGCGCGCGCTGTTGTTGTCGTCCGAGAGGATGAACAGGCGCACGCCGCCCTGATGCTCGACGGCCGCGATCCCCTCGAAATTGTCGGTCGTCCCCGGCAGCTTGAGCTCGACCAGCACCGGGCCCAGGGTCCCGTCCGGGGCCATGCGACGGACCCGGGCGCGGGCGTCGATGGGCGGGCTGTAGGACCGCTGGACGACGAACCAGCCGTCTCCCGCCAGATCGCGGTCCATGCCGGTGATGCGGTACTCTCCGTCGTCAGCGGTGTCGGGGGCGGCGGAACGCGCTCGACGCAGCCCTGAGGGCCGCAATCCCAGACGCCGCCGCTTTCGCCGGCGACGCGCAGGCAGGGTCGCGAACGAGATGTCGCCGAGGCGCCGCACTGGCGCCCGTCGGCCGTCGAGATGGCCTCCATGCCGTCGTTCAGCGCAAAGGCGAACGGCGGGGACGGCAAGGCGGTCGGGACGGCGTCGGGCCGATCCACGCGGCCGTAGCTCCAGATACGGTGATCGCGCTCGAAACTGACCATCAAAGTCCTGCCGTGGATCGCCAGCCCCTCGGCGTCGCCGTCGGCCTTGTCGGCGATCGGGCGGCTGTTCAGCAGGGTCAGGCGGCGGCCTTCGAAGCGGGCGGGATGGAGCAGCCGGCCAGTGGCGGCGTCCTCGGGGACGACGAACCGGAACAGATCGCCGGCGTCCGAGACCGCGTAGAACCAGGCGTCGTGCGTCTTCAGGTCCGACAGGCTGTGGAAGGGCGAGGCGGCGTCGGCGACGAACTCGAACCCGCCGACGAACCGGACGCCGGGCCCCAGCCGGGCGCCGCCGGGAAGGCCCAGGCCGGCGGGGCGCGCCTGGACCTGCATAGCGGTCCAGCCTTCGCTGGCCGGGACGACGACGGGCGGGGGCGTCGAGGCGGTGGCGCAGGCCGCCATCGCAAGGGCTCCGAGGAGCGGGGCGAGGCGGCGAAGGTTCATCAGGCGGCCTTTCGACGGCGGGTCGGCTGTTCCGCGGGCTGGCTGTCGAACAGCTCGGCCAGCTTCTCGATCATCACGCCCCCCAGCTGCTCGACATCGACGATGGTGACCGCGCGGCGGTACCAGCGGGTCACGTCGTGGCCGATGCCGATGGCCAGGAGCTCGACCGGCGAGCGGGTCTCGATCTGTTCGATCACCTGGCGCAGGTGCTTGTCCAGATAGAGGGCGGCGTTGGCCGACTGGGTCGAATCGTCCACCGGCGATCCGTCCGAGATGACCATCAGGATCTGCCGCTGTTCGGGCCGTCCCAGCAGGCGCTCGTGCGCCCACAGCAGGGCCTCGCCGTCGATGTTCTCCTTCAGCAGGCCCTCGCGCATCATCAGGCCGAGGTTCTTCTTGGCCCGCCGCCAGGGGGCGTCGGCGGCCTTGTAGACGATGTGGCGCAGGTCGTTCAGGCGGCCCGGCCCGGCGGGCTTGCCGGCCGTGATCCAGGCCTCGCGCGACTGCCCGCCCTTCCAGGCGCGGGTGGTGAAGCCCAGGATCTCGACCTTGACCCCGCACCGTTCCAGGGTGCGCGCCAGGATGTCGGCGCAGACGGCGGCGACCATGATCGGCCGGCCGCGCATCGAGCCGGAGTTGTCCAGCAGCAGGGTGACGACCGTGTCGCGGAACGGGCTTTCGCTCTCGGCCTTGAAGCTGAGCGGCGAGGTCGGGTCGGTGATGATCCGCGTCAGGCGGGCGGTGTCCAGCACGCCCTCCTCCAGGTCGAAATGCCAGCTGCGGTTCTGCTGGGCCATCAGGCGGCGCTGCAGCTTGTTGGCCAGGCGGGCGACGACCGAGCTGAGGGCGGTCAGCTGCTGGTCCAGAAGCGACCGGAGCCGCTCCAGCTCGTTGGGATCGCACAGGTCGGCGGCGTCCACGACCTCGTCATAGGCCGTGGTGAAGACGCGATAGGCGTCGATCGCCCGGCCGTCGTCGGCGGTCTGCTGGCGATTGGGCAGGGCCCCCTCGTTCAGCTCCGGCCCGTCGTCGGAGGCGTCCCCGTCCGGGTCCGGCCGGCGCGCCGTCCGGGCGGGCGGTGCGAAGTGGTTAGTGGCTGGTGGTTCGTGGCTGACTGGACAAACACCGGCCTCGATCG
>NZ_JBNFOJ010000110.1:0-9415 GCF_057364705.1 Brevundimonas sp. CURTG3B2_SDJG | reverse complement strand
CCATCACCGCGTCGCCCGGCGCCAGACCCAAGTCGCACAGGGCGGACGCCATGGCCTGGCGGGTCAACGGGGCGGCGGACTCGCTCATGCGTCGGCTCGATCGGGAGGAGGGCGCTTCGGTTCTTGATGAAGTGGTCGTCGGCCGGATTGGCCAGCACCGCCGTCTCGCCGTCGAAGACGAAGCCGGCCGCCTCCACCTGCCGGCGCAGTTCGGCGCCCTCGATCCGGTGCAGGGTTCCGGCGACCGAGATCCCCGTCCCCGGCGCCGCCTGGTGGTCGATCACCACGAACACCCCGCCGGGCTTCAGCGCCGCGAACACCCGCTCGTTCATCTTCGCCACGTCCACCCCGAACCGGGGGATGGTGAAGTCGTGGTACTCCTGACTCATGAACACCACGTCCAGCGGCTCGGGAAAGGCGAAGGTCTCGCCGTCCAGGTCGCCGTTGATGCGGTGAACGTTGCGGTAGCCGTCGACGAGCGGCTGGATCAGCGGGTTGTCGCGCTCCATCGTGCGGTTGGGGATGAAGGCGTAGACCTGCCCATCCCCCTCCTCGGAGGCCGACACCTGGGCGAACAGCCGCGTGAAATATCCCGCCCCCGGCCGCACGTCGGCGATCTTCTGGCCCGGCGCGATGCCGGCGAAGGTCAGGATCTCGACCGGATGGCGCTGCGGGTCCCGGTCCACCTCCTCGATCGTGCGCGACGGCACGCGAACGGCGATGTCGTAGAGGTACTGCAGTTGCTCGGCGGAAGGCGGAGCGGTCTGGGCGATGGCCGGAACGGCGGCGCAGGAAAGGGCCGCGACACAGGCGGCGACGAGACCAAGCGACCTGACCATGGGATCCTCCGGCTGGGTTCGGCGCGAAGCTAGGCTCCCGTTTGCGGCCGGACGCAAGGGGTCTGGCGGACGCTCTTCAAAGCGGCCTCCAGGCCTCTTGATCCGAAAGCGGAGCGAACAGGGCGTCCAGGTCCGCCTCGGTCACGCCCGCCAGCTTGGCCGGCGACCATTTCGGGGCGTTGTCCTTGTCGATCACCACCGCCCGCACGCCCTCCTGGAAGTCGTGCGTCCGCACCACCCGGCCGCCCAGGCGGTATTCCATCGCCATGTTGTCGGCGAAGCTCTCCAGCCCGGCCCCGGTCCTAAGCTGGCGCAACGACACCTTCATCGACTGCGGCGACTTGGTCTTCAGCGTCTCCAGCTGCTTCAGCGCCCACGCCGACCCGTCGGCCTCCAGGGCAGCGAAGATCGCCTCCACCGTATCGAAGGCGAACAGCCGGTCGATCGCAGGGCGATGCTCGTCGGTCGGCGCCGCCCCCGGATCGGCGGCGAAGCGGTCGGCGACCGCCTTGGGATCGGAAGGCTCGGCCAGCAGGGCCGCCTTCAGGTCCTCGATCCGTTCGGCCGGGACGAAGTGGGTGTGAACCCCCAGCGCCACCGTGTCCGCCGCCTTCAGCCGCGCCCCGGTCAGGGCCAGCCAGGTTCCCGCCTCCCCCGGCAGCCGCGGCAGGAACCAGCCGCCGCCCACGTCGGGGAACAGACCGATTCCGGTCTCGGGCATGGCGTAGGTCGTCCGCTCGGTCGCGACGCGGACGTCGGCCGGCTCCGAGATCCCGACCCCGCCGCCCATGACGATCCCGTCCACGATCGCCGTGACCGGCTTCGCATAGCCGAACAGCAGGTGGTTCAGCTTGTACTCGGTGTCGAAGAAGGCCTTGGCCTCCGCGGCGTCCCCCGCCCCGCTCTCGGCGATCATCCGGATGTCGCCGCCGGCGCAGAAGCCCCGCTCGCCCGCATGGTCGATCAGCACCGACCGGACCGTCGCATCGTCGCGCCAGGCCAGCAGCGCCTCGATCATGATCTCGCACATGCCGCGGTTCAGCGCATGCAGCGCCTTGGGCCGGTTCAGGGTGATGCGGCCGACGCCGGATTCGACGCGGGTCAGGACTTCGGATTCGTCGGTCATGCCGGGCTGCTTAGGTTGGCGGCGGCCCCCGGTCCAGTCCTAGGGCCGGGGCGTCACCGTCATGCCGTAAGGCACATACATCGCCAGCTCCAGCGGGCCGGTCTGGACCCAGGTCAGGGTGTTGGCCATGCCCTGCACGTCCACCGCATAGCCCTCGCCGAAGATCGCCGAAGTGCGCCGGGCGTCGGCGGCGATGGCCTCTAGCACCTGCGGCCGGTACTGGGCCGGATTGACGATCGACAGCTGCCAGCCGCCGTTGATGGTGACCAGGGTCCGCCCGCTCTTGTCGATCCGGGCCACGAACTGCTCGATCCGCCCAGACGCGGAATCCAGGGTGTCGCCGGCGCGGATCGGGGTCTTGATGATCAAGCCGGTGGTCGAGGTGTCCGAGCGCCCGCCGTCCACGCCCAGCGTCAGGGTCGAAAGCATGTCCTCGGTGAAGGCGACCAGTTGGCCGTCGTCCTCGACGCTCAGGGCGATGTCCGCCTGGCTGCCGGCCGCGCGGACCATGGTGCGCAGTGTCTGAATCAACTCGACCCGACGGGCGGCGGCGTCGCGGGTGTCGTTCACCACCCAGACGGTGACGATCAGGTTGTCGGCGCGACGGGTCACCGTCACCGCCGGCGGCGACGCCTGCAAGGCGACGGGGTCGCTGTCGTAGCCGTCGCGCGCGATGCGCGACCCGGTGACGACGATCTCGTTGAACTGGGTCTCGTCCTGAGCGGCGGCGGCGGGCACGGCCAACACGGCGACGGCGGACAAGACGGCGAACAGCTTCATGATGACGATCCTCCCACGGCCAAGGTGGCACGCGACGGGGGAAACGTCACCCGCGGGGTTGCGAGGGCTCCAGATCTACTGCCGCATCATCTCCCGTGCGGTGATCACCCGCATGATCTCGTTGGTGCCTTCCAGGATGCGGTGCACCCGCAGGTCCCGCACGATCCGCTCCAGCGGATAGTCCTTCAGATAGCCGTAGCCGCCGTGCAGCTGCAGCGCCTCGTCGGCGATCTGGAAGCAGACGTCCGTCGCCATCCGCTTGGCCATGGCGCACCACTTGGTCTTCTCGGGATGGTTGGTGTCCATCGCCCAGGCCCCGCGCAGCACCATCAGGCGGCAAGCGTCCAGCTGGGTCGCCATGTCGGCCAGCTTGAACTGGGTGTTCTGGAAGTCGCCGATCGGGCGGCCGAACTGCTTGCGGGTGGCGACGTAGTCCAGCGCCGTCTCCAGGGCCAGGCGGGCCCCGCCCAGCGAGCAGGCGGCGATGTTCAGCCGTCCGCCGTCCAGACCCATCATCGCATAGCGGAAGCCGTCGCCCTCCTTGCCCAGCAGATTGGCGGCCGGGATGCGGCAGTCGTCGAAACTGACGATGGCGGTGGGCTGGCTGTTCCAGCCCATCTTCTTCTCCTGGGCTCCGAAGCTCAGCCCCGGCGTCCCCGCCTCGACCACGAACGTCGAGATACCCTTGGGTCCGTCCACGCCGGTCCGGGCCATCACCACATAGACGTCCGACGTCCCGGCGCCCGAGATGAAGGCCTTGGACCCGCTCAGCACATAGTGGTCGCCGTCCCGGCGCGCGGTCGTGCGCAGCGCCGCCGCGTCCGAGCCCGAGCCCGGCTCGGTGAGGCAGTAGCTGGCGATCTTCTCCATCGTCGTCAGCGACGGCACGAACCGGGCGCGCAGGTCGTCGGAGCCGAACTTGTCGATCATCCACGTGGCCATGTTGTGGATCGAGATGAAGGCCGCCGTCGACACGTCCCCGCGCGACAGCTCCTCGAAGATCACGGCGGCCTCGACCCGGCCCAGCGCCATCCCGCCGTGCTCCTCGCCGGCGTAGATGCCGCAGAAGCCCATCTCGGCCGCCTGCCGCATGACGTCGACGGGGAAATGCTTGGTCTCGTCCCATTCGGCGCTGTGCGGCGCCAGCTCGGCCTCGGCGAAGGCGCGGGCCGCGTCCTGGATGGCGCGCTGATCGTCGGTGAGGGCGAAGTCCATGGCGTTTCCCGAATTCCGTCTTCTGAGTCTTTCGCGGCTTCTAGGACAAAGCTCGGTCGCCCGCGAGCCCGGACTCGATCCGCCGCCGCCCGGGGCGGAGCCGCCTGATCGTACCTGACATCAGGCCCGAAACGAGCCTCCGGCCGTTGCGGGTTCCGGCGGCCGGGCGATACTGCGCGAACCTCTCCCCAGAAGCGCCGGAGCCTCTTCCATGCAGATGACTGACCCTGACCTTTCCGCCGCCGCGCTGGCCGCGATCGCGACCGCCGGAGCCTCGACGGCCTTGGCCCAGGCTCAGGCCCCGGCCATGCCCGCGGGCCTTCAGGCGGCGCTCGAACGCAACAACGCCGACTACGCCCAGCTGCGCGCCGCGATCCTGGCCGAAGGCTGGCGGCCGGTGGTCAATCCGGACTGCCAGGTCAACGTCTACGGCGGTTCGCGCGAAGAGCCGATCGAGCCGTCCGGAACCAACGTCTGCCGCGTCCTGACCGAGATCGAGAGCTGCAGCGGCGACGGCTACTGCAACATGTACTTCTCCAAGCGCGGCCAGGCCGCCTTCCTGCGCGTGATGACCTACGGCTCGTACGACGCGCCCCGCACCATGACCGTCAACGGCTGGGAGATGAGCCGCACCAACGGCGTGGCGGAGTAGACGCTCACCGCCCCATCGCCCTCAAGGCGACGGGGAGGACAGACCGCGCAGCGGTCAGGAGGGGGCGACGCCGGCGGCAGCCCGTCAGAGCGCCGATTTCATCCGCTGGCGCGCCCCCGCCTACGTCGGCTTCTGACGCATCCCCATGCGACAGTGCGGGCTCCGATCTTTGACAATCCGCCCGCCGACGCCGCTCCAAGGCGCTCGACCCAACCTGCCCATTGCACGCGTTGCACGCGTTGCGCCCATTTTTCGTGCAACGCCCGCGCTCCGGACGCTTCGGGCTCTCCGGATCCTGCATTTCGTGTCCGAGGCACGCCGGCTTCAGACCTCTGAGACTCTTTGGACCGTGTTTTTTCCGGCCTGAGACGCTAAGTCCGCGCCATGACCCAGCCCTTCGCCCCCGCCGCCTTCCCCTACGCCCGCCCGCGCCGCCTGCGCAGCCAGCCGTGGGTGCGTCGGCTGGTGGCCGAGACGACCCTGACCCCGGCCGACCTGGTCTGGCCGCTGATCGTCCACGACGGCGCCGACGACCGCGTCCCCGTCGCCTCGATGCCGGGCGTCTTCCGCCTGTCGCCCAAGGCGGCCGCCCAGGCCGCCCGGGAGGCCCGTGACCTGGGCATCCCCGCCGTCGCCCTGTTCCCCAACGTCGACAGCGCGCTGAAGGACGCGATCGGAACCGCCGCCACCGATCCCGACGGCCTGGTCCCGGACTGCATCAAGGCCATCAAGGACGCCGCGCCCGAGATCGGGGTGATCACCGACGTCGCGCTGGACTGCTACACCGACCACGGCCACGACGGCGTGGTCCAGGACGGCCGGGTGCTCAACGACGAGTCGCTCGAGCGCCTGGCCGAACAGGCCTTCATCCACGCCCACGCCGGCGCCGACGTGGTCGCCCCCTCCGACATGATGGACGGCCGTGTCCAGGCCATTCGGGAAGCGCTTGAAGCCAATGGATTACAGGATGTTATGATCCTGTCCTATGCTGCCAAATACGCCTCGGCCTTCTACGGTCCGTACCGCGACGCCGTCGGCTCGGCGAAAATGCTGATCGGCGACAAGAAGACCTATCAGATGGACTACGCCAACACCGACGAGGCCCTGCGCGAGGTGGCCATGGACATCGCCGAGGGCGCCGACGCCGTCATGGTCAAGCCGGGCATGCTCTATCTTGATATTGTTCAACGCGTTAGCGGGACTTTCCGAGTCCCGACCTTCGCCTACCAGGTGTCCGGCGAATACGCGATGATGAAGGCCTCGATCGCCAACGGCTGGCTGAACGAGGACCGCGCGATCCTTGAGAGCCTGCACGCCTTCAAGCGGGCGGGCTGCGCCGGCGTCCTCACCTACTTCGCGCCCCAGGCTGCGCGGCTGCTCGGCGCCTGACGGCCGCTCAGAGCGCCAGACGGGCCGTCCAGCCGTCGTAGGCGACTTCAACGTTCGATGGAACGATGGCTGACAACGTATTGTAATCCATATCGATATGCAGGTTCGTCAGCACGGCCCGCTTCACCGCGGCCCGGGCGATCCACTCCAGTGTCCGGTCCAGGTGGGCGTGGGTCGGATGGGGCGTGTAGCGCAGGGCGTCCACGATCCACAGGTCGCAGCCGCGCACCGCCTCGATCGCCGCCTCGTCCAGGTCCGACACATCGCTGGAGTAGGCGACCGGCCCCAGCCTGTAGCCCACCGACCGGATCGGCCCATGGGCCTGGTCGAAAGTGGTGACCGGCACGGCCCCGCCCGGCCCCTCGACCGACCAGGCTTCACCGTGGGGCGGAATGGCCCTGGCCTCCAGGATGGCCGGATAGCCCAGCTGGCTCTCGAAGATGTAGTCGAACCGGTGGAACAGCGCGGCCCGGGTGGCCTCGTCCATGAAGGCCGGGATGCGCCTGCGCGTCCGCATCGCGAAGACCCGCAGATCGTCGATCCCATGCGTCTGGTCGGCGTGGTCGTGGGTGTACAGCACCGCGTCCACATGGCGCACGCCGGCCCCCAGCATCTGTTCGCGCAGGTCCGGGGAGGTGTCGATCAGCACGCTGGTCACGCCCTCGGGGCCATGCCTGCGCACCAGGGCCGAACAGCGGGTCCGCCGGTTCCGCGGCTCCGTCGGATCGCAGTCGCCCCAGTCGCCGTCCCCGCGCGGCACCCCGCCCGAGGAGCCGCAGCCCAGGATGACCACCTCCAGCTCGCTCATCACCCGCCCTCCGGCCTCGGTATCGAGTCGAACAAGGCGAAGAAGGCGTCCGTGGTCCGCGCCTCGGCCTCGTCACGCGACCAGCCCCGGATCTCCGCCAGCTTGTCCAGCACGTGCCCCACATAGGCCGGCTCGTTGCGTCGCCCCCGGTGCGGAACGGGCGCCAGATAGGGGCAGTCCGTCTCCACGATGATCCGGTCCGCGGGCATGGTCGCGATGATCTCGCGCACCTCCCCGGCCGCCTTGAAGGTCGCGATCCCGGACACCGAGAACCAGGCTCCCAGCGCCGCGGCCCGCTCCGCCAGTTCAGGGCCGCTGGTGTAGCAGTGCATCAGGAACCGGAACGGCGCCCTCGCCTGCTCCTCGCTCAGGATGTCGGCCATCACCTGATCCGCCTCGCGCGTGTGCACCACCAGCGGCAGGCCGGTCAGCCGCGCCGCCTCGACATGCTGGCGGAACACCGCCGCCTGCGTGTCGCGAGGGCTCAGGTCGTAGTGGAAGTCCAGCCCGCATTCCCCGATCCCCACCACCCGCGGTCGCGCCGCCAGCTCGGCCAGCTGCGCGGCGGTCAGGTCGGCGTGGTCCTTGGCCTCGTGCGGGTGGACCCCGGCGGTGCACCAGATGTCCGGATGGGCCATCGCCAGCCCGTGGGTCGCCTCGAACGTCGACAGCTTGTCCGAGATCTCGACCATCAGCTCGACCCCAGCCTCCCGCGCCCGTGCGATCACCGCGTCGCGGTCCTCGTCGAACTGGGGCGCGTGCAGGTTGACGTGGCTGTCGATGATCATCCGTGCGCCGCCTTGGTCCGCTGCAGGTCGGCCAGGGCGCCCGCCAGCACGTCGGCACGGTCGAGGTTGATCGCCGCGGCTCGCTCGGGCAGCGCGGACAGCCGGCTCCACAGCTCGGCCCAGCGGGCCCCGGACGCCCCCTCCTCCAGCGCCCGGACCTTCACCGCGGCGATCAGCCGGTCCATCAGGGTCTCGAACCGTTCCTGCCCTTCGGAGCCCCGGAACTTGTCGGCGATCGACATGGCCTCGGCGCGATCGATCTGGTCCGCCGCCACCCACTGCTGCGCCAGCTGGTCGGCCTCCAAGGTCGCGCCGGAGGCCAGGGCCAGGGCCTGCCCGGGCGATCCGCCGGCCATGGCCGCGATCCGAACCGCCTCCGCCGACGGGACGCCAGTCCGGTTGCGCACCAGCTCCTGCAGGGCGTGCTCGGGCCAGACGGGGAAGGCCAACCGCCGGCAACGCGATCGGATCGTGGCCAGCAGCCGCCCCGGCGCATGGGTCACCAGGAGCAGCACCCCGTGCTCGGGCGGCTCCTCCAGAACCTTCAGCAAGGCGTTGGCCGCGTTCAGGTTCAGGTCGTCGGCGGCGTCGATGATCGCCACCCGCGCCTGGGCCTGCGACGGGCTCTTGGAGAAGAACTCCGGCAGATCCCGCGCCTGGTCGACCGAGATCGACTTCTTGACCTTGCCGCCCTCGACCGCCCGCTCCAGCACCAGCAGGTCCGGATGCGACTGCGCCGAGATCATCCGCGCCACATGGTCGTAGGGGTCGGTCCCCAGCAGCCCCCGCGACGGGTCGGGCGCCGCGCCCAGCAGCCGGCGGGCGGCGCGATAGGCGAAGGTCGCCTTGCCCGATCCCTCGACCCCGCACAGGCAGCCAGGCGTGGTGCACGCCGGCCCCGGCCGCCTGGGCGTCCAGGAGGCGGCCTCGGCCGCGGCGTCGGGGATGAGGTCGAACCGGTCGCGCGGATGCTCGCTCACCGCAGCCGGTCCTCGACCGCCGCCCAGACGCGCGCGAACACCTGGTCCTGATCTCCGACGGCGTCGATGACCACGCAACGGTCCGCCTTCTCCCGGGCGATCTCCAGGAACCGGGCGCGCAGCCGCTCGTGGAACTCAAGCCCCTTGGATTCGAAGCGGGTCTCGAACAGCCCACGCCCGAAGGCCCGCTCCAGCCCCACCTCGACCGGCAGGTCGAAGATCAGGGTCAGGTCCGGCTGGGTCGCGCCGACGATGGCGGCGTCCAGGCTCTCGATGAAGGCCTCCGGCGCCCCGCCGCCCGCGCCCTGATAGGCGCGGCTGGAATCGGCGAAGCGGTCGCACACCACCCAGCGGCCGGCCTGGAGCGCCGGGCGGATGGTCTTCTCCAGATGGTCGCTGCGGGCGGCGAACATCAGCATGGTCTCGGTCATCGGCGACCAGCGCCCCGCGTCCCCGTTCAGTGCGATGGCCCTGATCTCCTCGGCCCCGGTGGAGCCGCCGGGCTCACGGGTCTGCACCACCTCCAGGTCGCGTTCGCGCAGACGTTCGACCAGGCGCGCCACCTGTGTCGACTTGCCGGCGCCCTCGCCGCCTTCGAACGTGATGAATCTGCCCTGGGTCACCGGCGCACAATGGCGGCGCCGGCCGATGAGGCAAGCCTTACCGGGCCGATATCAACAGGGCGTCGGCGTATCCCCGCGCCACCACGGCCTGGCGCGCCTGCTCGGCCGCGTTCGGGTCGGGCCACGGACCGACCAGCACCCGGTAGAGCGTCGAATCGCCCCGCTCGGCCACGTCCACCGTCGCCCGCTCGCCCAGCCGATCCGCGACCCGGCGC
>NZ_JBNFOJ010000109.1:0-9451 GCF_057364705.1 Brevundimonas sp. CURTG3B2_SDJG | reverse complement strand
AGGGCGCCCGCGCCATGATCGCCAACGGCGCCGCGGCGGCGGGCCGGGGCCGCGTCGTCCTGGTCGCTTCCATTGGCGCGACGGTGCAGTTGCCGGGCCTGGTCGGCTATTGCGCCTCCAAGGCCGCCGTCGTCTCCATGGCCCGTTCCCTCGCCCGCGAATGGGCGCGCCAGGGGATCAACGTCAACGCCGTCTGCCCCGGCTATCTGGAGACCGAGATGAACTCCGGCTGGTTCTCCAGCCCCGGCGGCGAGAAGCAGGTCAAGGGCTTCCCGCGCCGACGCCTGATGCCGGAGGGCGCTCTGGATTCCACCCTGGTCCTGCTCGGTTCGGACGAGGCCGCCGCGATCACCGGCGGGGTCTTCACCGTCGACGACGGGCAGTCGCTTTGAGCGCCGGAGAGCCCCCGGGACAGGTTGGCGTCCGTCCGGGCTTTGAACTGGACGCCGACGCCCTCAGGGCCTGGATGGCCGGTCATGTCGATCTGCCGACCGCCCCCTTGCGCCTCTCACAGTTCTCGGGCGGACAATCCAATCCGACCTATCGGATTGACGCTGGCTCGCTCGCCTTCGTCCTCCGCCGCAAACCGCCCGGCCCGCTTCTGAAGGGCGCCCACGACGTGCTGCGCGAGGCCCGGGTCATGACCGCCCTGGGCGACGCGGGCTTTCCCGTCCCCCGCATCCTGGGCGTCTGCGAGGACCCGGACGTGCTCGGCTCGGCCTTCTATCTGATGGAGCATGTCCAGGGGCGCATCGTCTGGGACCCGGCCACGGACCTCGACGACCCCAAAGAACGCGCGGCGGTGTTCGACGCCATGAACACGACGCTGGCGCGGCTTCACGCCCTCGACGTCGACCGTCTCGGCCTGGGCGACTACGGCAAGCGCGGCGGCTTCGTCGAGCGCCAGACGGCGCTGTGGACCCGCCAGTACCGGGGTGATGTCGAGGCGGGCCGCGACGCGAACATGGACCGGCTCGCCGCCTGGCTGGCAGAGCGCGACGGCCTGGCGGACCAGACCTCGGTCATCCACGGCGACTTCCGCATCGACAACCTGATCCTGCATCCCGACCGGCCCGAAGTGGCCGCGGTGATCGACTGGGAGCTGTCGACGCTGGGCCACCCGCTAGCCGACTTCGCCTATCACCTGATGATGTACCGTCTGCCGGTCCATCTGGGCGGCCTTCTGGGTCGCGATCTCCCGGAGCTAGGCCTGCCGACCGAAGCCGACTACGCCGAGGTCTACCGCCGCCGGACCGGCCGCGCCGACATGGCTGATCTCGACGTCCTGGTCGCCTTCAACATGTTCCGTTTCGCCGCCATCATCCACGGCATCCGCGGCCGGGTGATCCGCGGCAACGCCGTCTCCCCCAAGGCCCGCAAGCGCGCCGACGAATTCCCGGAGCTGGCCCGTCTGGCCTGGGAGCAGGCGGTTCGGGCGGGGGCTTAGATTTTCGTCATCCCGGGGCGCGCAACGACCCCGGGACCCAGCGGCGCCGCAGCGAAGCGGAGGCGATGCTCTCCACAAGCTGGCGCGCGACAGCTTCGCGCTCTCGCGCGCCGCTGGGTCCCGGCCTTCGCCGGGATGACGAAAGGTCAGGTTTCAACCAAAACCACCCCCTCGCCGTCCGCATACAGCCGCTCCACGTCCGCCGCGCGTCGGCGCAGCACGACGTTGCGGTTGATCGAGCCCTTGTCAGACACCTCGTGGGCCTCGACATCGGGTGGCGCGACCAGGAAGGCCAGTCGGACCAGCCGTTCGCTCTGGCCGGGATGATCGGCGTTGTGCCGGGCCAGGCCCTCACGGACGGCGTCGGCCACGGCCGGATGAAGGCCGGGGTCACCCTCCTGACCGTCTGTCAGCCGGCGCACGCCTTCCGGATCGGGCCAGGCCAGCACGCCCAGTTCGGATCGTCCCTCGCCGCAGATCACCACGTCTCGGAACAGGCCTGGGCAGGCGCGCAGCACCGCGTCGCGAAGCCGCCCGGCCGCGACGAAGGTTCCGTTCGCCAGCTT
The DNA here is from genome assembly GCF_057364705.1 of Brevundimonas sp. CURTG3B2_SDJG. Classification (NCBI taxonomy): domain Bacteria; kingdom Pseudomonadati; phylum Pseudomonadota; class Alphaproteobacteria; order Caulobacterales; family Caulobacteraceae; genus Brevundimonas; species Brevundimonas sp. CURTG3B2_SDJG. The sequence continues at coordinate 7,438 of NZ_JBNFOJ010000109.1, read as the reverse complement.
GAACTGCTCGGCCCGCCGTCCGGCGAAATACAGACCCAGCTCGGGCGCCGACCGGTCATGGAAATCGGCCATGTCCTCCATGCGCAGGAAACCGTCCTCGTCGAACGCCTCGGCGGTTCTGTGCGGATCCTCGAAATAGCCGGGCGTCACGCTGGGCGCCTTGACCCGCACCTCATAGGCGCCGTCGGCTGGAACCAGCTTCAGCGAAGCGCCCGGCACGGGCAGGCCGATGCCGACGCGGGTGCTCTCCCACCAGGTATAGCTGATCGCGGACCCCGTTTCGGTCGAGCCGTAGCCCGAGACGAAGGCGAAGCGCTGGCCCGTCGTCGCCACCGCCAGCCGCTGCAGCCGGTCGTGCAGGGGCTGGGGCAGGCCCGCCCCGCCGAACAGCATCACCCGCAGCTCGCTGAAGAAGGTCTGGCGCAGCCCCTCGTCCACCTCAAGGGCGTCGGCCAGCATGGCGTAGCCCGACGGCATGGTGCCGTAGAACCGGACCGGAATCTCCCTGAGGTTCCTGAGAGTCGCGGCGAAGCCCTCGGCGGTGGGGCGCCCGTCGTCGATGTGCAGCGTCCCGCCCATCCAGGACACGTTGGTCAGCAGCGACGACCCGGCGATATGGCTCCACGGCAGCCAGTCCAGCATCGTCCCGCCCCAGTCGAACGCGTCGCCCATGGCCTGGGCCCCGCTGGCGGTGTTGCCGGTCATCATCGCCTGGGTATGGATCACCGCCTTGGGCCGGCCTGTGGAGCCCGAAGTCAGCAGATAGCGCGCGGGCGCCTCGGGATTCAGGCCTTCGATGGCGCGACCGATCCCCTCGACGTCCGGCTCACGCAGGGTGACGGCGGCGTCGATCGCCGCCCCGCCGAACGCGCCCGGCTCGGCGCTGACGATCACGGCGTCGGCCGGCGCCACAGCCGCGGCGGCGCGGGCGAAGGCGGCGCTCTCGGCCAGGATCACCGCGGGCCGGACCATGTCCGTCACATGGCGCAGGCGCTCGAAGTCCTGGCTCAGCAGGGAATAGTTGACGCTGACCGAGCAGATCGGGACGCCCGCCGCGATCGCCCCGAACATCCAGACGGCGTGCAGGGGGGTGTTCCCGGACAGCACCACGATCGACCGCCCCTGGGGAATGTTCCGGCCCCGCAGCCACGACGCGACCGCCGAGATGTCAGCCCGCGCCTGGCCGTAGCTGAGCCTGCGCCAGCCGCCTTCGCCATCGCGCTCGGCGACCCAGGTCTTGTCCGGCGTCGTCTCCGCGTGCCGCCAGAAGCGGCGCAGCAGGTTCCGTTCATAGGGCTGAAGCGGCGCCCGGGCCGACAGGATCAGCGCGCCGCCGGGCCGTTCCTCGATCTCCAGGCCGACGTCACCGAACCGGATCGGGCGGCACGGGGCGCGGGTGAAATCGTCGGTCAGGTCCAGCACGCCGCGCCTCCGTTCTCGTCGCCGCCGGCCACCTTAGCGCTCCGGCGCGACTTGCAAAATCGGATTTATTGAACGATGTGGGCCGCCCCGGTGCGGGCTGCGAATCCGCGTCCCGGGGTGCTAAGACTGACCGAGGCAGGACGAAAGAGGGTTCGTGGACGCCATCTCCACACGCGATCTGATCATGGGCAATCCGGTGGCGCGCGCCTTCGCCGTGACCGGCGACGCCTGGACCCAGCTGATCCTGCGCGAGGCCTTCTACGGCGCGCGGCGCTTCTCGGTGTGGCGTGACCGTCTGGGCATGCCGCGCAGCGTCCTGACCGACCGGCTGAACCGCCTGGTCACGGCCGGCCTGCTGGAGCAGCGTGGCGCGAAGGACTCCCCCACCCGGCTGGAGTACCGCCTGACCGAGATGGGTCTCGACATGTTCGGCGTCGCCGTCATGCAGGGTCAATGGGAGCGCAAATGGGCGCGCTCGCCGCTGCAGGAGCGCTACGCCCTCGCCTTCTTCGACCGCCACACGGGTGAACGGGTCGTCCCGGCCATCTTCGACCACGAGCGCGGCCATGTCGTCGATCCGCGCCATGTCCGCTGGGAGGCCGGCGAGGGCCTGGTCGCCATCGCCCCGCCCACCTCGCGTCGCCGCCGGACCCAGCCGATCGAGACCGACCGGGCCATCATCGACCGCTCGACCGACATCATGGGCGACTACTGGAGCTGGGCCGTCCTGGCCGCCGCCTTCTTCCGCCTGCGCCGCTTCGACGAGATCCACGAGGCCCTGGGCGTCGCCACCAACATCCTGGCGGACCGGCTGAACCGCATGGTCCTGCACGGCGTGCTGGAGAAGAAGCTCTACCAGAAGGCCCCGCCGCGTTTCGAATACCGCCTGACCCAGGCGGGACGCGACCTGTTCCCGATGATCATGGCCATGCACGGCTGGAGCGAGCGCTGGCTGTGCCCCGACGGCGTCCCGCTGAAGCTGATCGACACCACCACCGGCGAGCCGATCCACGCCGTCGTCTGCGACCGGACCACCGGTCGCCGGCTGGACCCGCGCGACATCCGCTGGGAGGTCGAGGCGGCGCCGGAAGGCTCCGGCGCCGCCTGACCCGTCAGAAGCTCTGGCTGACCGCCAGGCCGAACGACCGCGGCGCTCCGAACACGCTGAACCCGACGCCCACGTTCTTGATGATGTGGGTCTGGTATTCGGTGTCCGTCAGGTTCTTGCCGTAGACCGACACCTTCAGCCCTGTCGGCGACTCCCACGAGGCGAAGGCGCTGACCAGTTCGTGGGCCGGCGACAGGACCTCGGGATTGTTCGAGGGATCGAAATAGAAGTCGTCCGTCCACTGATAGTCAGCCCGCACTGCGAGAGTCCCGCCGAACGCATCCCACTCGCCGTCGACGTACAAGGTGTACTGGCTATCCGGCGACCGCGGCAGGACGTTGCCGTCGTAGGGCAGGATCAGCGCGCCCGACACCGCGTTCGAGGTGAAGCGGGCGTCCAGGCTGGTATAGGAGCCGCCGATCGTCAGGTTGTTGCTGAGCGCGAAGGCCGTTTCGATCTCGAAGCCGTCGACCTCGGCCTCGGCGTTGGAGGTCACCAGGGTCAGGCCCAGCAGCTCGTAGACCTGCAGGTCCTGATACTCCAGCTTGAACACGGCCGCGTTGAACCGCAGCCGCCCGTCCAGCAGGGTCGACTTCAGGCCCAGTTCGTAGTTGTCCAGCAGCTCGGACCTCAGCGGCGACACCGCCTGCGCACCTGACTGGGCCGCCGACGGGAAGGCGCCCGCCTTGTAGCCCCGGTCGTAGCTCGCATAGAGGCGCAGGTTGTCGATCGGCTCGACCGCCAGGGCCAGCTTCCAGCTGGGCTCGCTGAAGGTCTCGTCCGCCCGGACGTTGTAGGGCGTCCCGCCCGGCCCCAGAGGGATGCCGGCCGGCGGATTGGCCCCCCCCTCGTTGTCCACCGCCACCTGATGGACCTCCCGCTCGTCATGGGTCCAGCGCGCGCCGACTGTCAGTTCCCAGATCTCCGCGAACGGGATGGTCGCCTGGCCGAAGGCCGCATAGCTGCGGTTGGTCGCGTCCTGGAAGAAGGAGACGTCGCCCCCGAACGACGGCGGCGCGATCGGCAGGGCGGCGCCGACCACGAACCGCTCCGAGCGCTCAACCTCCTCGTTGAAGAAATAGACCCCGGCGACCCAGTCGATGGTCGAGCTCGGCTTGGAGACCAGTCGGAATTCCTGGCTGAGCTGCTTGGCCTGTTCCGAGGCCTGATCGTCGACCTGCAGCGGGAAGCCCGGGAACGGCAGGCCGCCCAGGTTGTCGCGCCAGGAATAGTCGTTGTCCCGGTACGACGTCAGGGACACGAAGTCGAAGGCGTCGCCCTCGTGCTCGACCCGCCCGGTGAAGCCGTAGTTGGTCCGGTCCTGGTAGTTGTCGGGCGACGAGAAGCTCTGCCGCACGTCCAGCCCGGCGCGCAGGGTGTTGATCAGGGACACGAAGGCCGGCGCGGTCGCCGAGGTGGTCACCGGGATGCGGGCGTGCCCGTCCATCTCGTCCCGCGAATAGTCGAGGCCGCCCAGGAAGGTCCAGTCTCCGGCCTCCTTCAGCACCGACAGCCGCGCACCATAGGAGGTCCCACCCTCCAGCCCCTTCCCGGTCGGCACGTTCTCGGCGTAGCCGTCGTTGGTGTTGTAGCGGACCGCCAGACGCAGCGCGGCGTCGTCGCTCAGCTGCCGGTTCAGGATGCCTTCCAGCCCGTATTCCTCGAAGCTGCCGATCCGGGCGGTGACGCTGCCCGAGTTCTCGAACACCGGTCGCCGGGTATAGATGTTCAGCGCCCCGCCCGAGGCGTTGCGGCCGTACAGCGTCCCCTGCGGCCCGCGCAGCACCTCGACCCGCTGGATATCCAGGAAGGCCAGGGCGCTGGCGCCGGCCCGCCCGATCGAGACCTCGTCGATCGAGACGCCGATCGACGGGTCGCTGGCGGCCGAGTCGCTCGTGGTCCCCACGCCGCGGATATAGAGCTGCGGCTCCCCGATGTTGAACTGGGTCAGGGTGACGCCCGGCGCCTTGGCGGCGATGTCCTGGATGCCCGTCGCGGCGGTCCGCTCCAGGGTCTCGGCGCTGAAGGCGGTCACCGCCACCGGCACGTCCTGCAGGCTCTGTTCGCGCCGCTGCACGGTGACGATCACGTCGTCGAGCGTCGCCGTCTCCTGCGGCTCGGGAGCTTCCTGGGCCAGGGCCGGCGCGGCGAGCGCGGCGCCCAGGATCAGGGCGGCGACGGATACAGGGGCGATGGTTGTCGGCTTCATTCGTTCCCTCCCCGGGATGCGGCTTCCGTTGATCGGAAGCTCGACAGTCAGAGTAGCTTGCGCCAACGGACCATATTTGCAAGTCTTTTTACGCAAGTATGGAGAAGGCGTAATGCGGGGCATGTCTCTGGAGGGCCGGGTGGTCGTGGTGACGGGCGCCGGACGAGGGCTCGGCCTGGCCTACGCCCTGGATCTGGCGGCCCGCGGCGCGCGCGTCGTGGTCAACACCCGGCCCCGCCTCTCCGGCCAGCCCGCCTCAGCCGAAGCGGTCGTCGAACGCATCCGCGCCGCCGGCGGTCAAGCCATCGCCTGCCCCCTGGCGGTGGAATCGGAGGACGCCGGCGACCGCCTGCTGGACGCCGCCCTTTCGGCCTTCGGTCGCATCGACGGCCTGGTCAACAACGCCGGCGCGCCCGAGGCTCGGACCCTGCACAAGCAGACCCTGGCCGACCTGCGGGCGGTGTTCGAGATCAACTATTTCGGCACCGTCAGCGCCACCCTGCCGATCTACCGCCACATGCGCGACCAGGGCGCCGGCCGCATCGTCATCACCACCTCCGCCGCCGGTCTGCACGGGGTGCACGGCATGGCGGCCTATTCCTCGTCCAAGGCCGCGCTGATCGGCTTCATGCGGGTCATGGCGCTGGAAGGGGCGGCCCGGGGCGTCCACGCCAACGCCGTCGCCCCCTACGCCCTGACCGGCATGACCGAGAGCTATGTGTCCGACGCCGTCGGCCGCGCCATGCCGCCCGAATACGTCGCCCCCGTCGTCAGCTGGCTGATGACCGAGGGCTGCCCCCTGAACGGCGAAACCCTGGTCGCCGGCGCCGGCAAGGTCCGTCGCGCGGTGCGCGTCGAAGGCCCCGGCGTCCAGTTCCAACCCCCGGGCGAGGTCTCCCCCGACGACCTGATGGCGGCGCTCGGCCCCCTGATGTCGCTGGAGGACTGGAGCTTGCCGGCCGACGGGAACGCGGCCTTCGACGCCTTCTTGGACGCCCGCCCCGCGACCGCGATCCGCCTTTCCTGACTTGCGTTAAGATACCATTCGGCGCAGATTGCGTTTCTGGACTTATGGAGTCGGACAATGGCCGATGACGCCGCCGCGGCCCGCCGCATCGAGACGGGCGAACTCAGCGATCTGAACGCCCTGAACCCCTATCTTCAGGGGCTGTACGAACCGGTCGCGGCCGAGACGACGGCGCTCGACCTGACCGTGATCGGCGAGATTCCAAAGGATCTCCACGGCGCCTTCATCCGCAACGGACCCAACCCCGCCCAGGCGCCGGCAGGCCTGCATCACTGGTTCGACGGCGACGGCATGGTCCACGCCGTCTATTTCGAGAACGGCAAGGCCGAATACCGCAACCGCTACGTCCGCACCGCCGACTACCGGGCCGAACAGGCCGGCCGCGACATCCGCGCCGGCGGCGTGATGTCGCCCTCCGCCCGGGCGCGTCCCGACGCCGGTCGCGGCGAGCTGGTCTACAAGGACACCGCCAACACCGACCTGGTCTTCCACAACGGCTCGCTGATGGCGCTCTGGTACATCTCCGGCAAGCCGGTTCGCGTCGACGCCCGCACGCTCCAGACCCTGGGCGACGAAAGCTTCGGCGGCGCCCTGCCCCGCCACGCCTCGGCCCACGGCAAGGTCGATCCGAAGACCGGCGAGTTCTGCTTCTTCGACTATTCGCTCTACGAGCCGTGGATGACTTTCGGCGTCGTCAGCGCCGACAACCGCCTGACCAATTTCCAGAAGGTCGACCTGCCCGGACCGCGCCTGCCGCACGACATGGGCCTGACCGAGAACTACATCATCCTGCACGACCTGCCGGTGGTCTTCACCGAGGCCGGCCTGCGCAATTCGATGTGGCAGATCAAGGTCGCCGACCAGCCCGCCCGTTTCGGCGTCGTGCCCAAGACCGGGACCGGCGATCAGGTCCGCTGGTTCGAGACCGAGACCTGCTACATCTACCATGTCGTCAACGCCTGGGAGGACGGCGACGAGGTCGTCATGACCGCCTGCATGATGACGCCCAACGGCTATCCGCCGAACCCGGCCTACGGTCCCTACGCCTCCATGGTCAACGTCCTGGCGCTCAACGCCGTGCCGGTCGAGTGGCGCATGAACATGGTCACGGGCGAGGTGAAAAAGCGCCAGCTGGACGACCGCGTCGGCGAGTTCCCGGTGGTCAACCTCGACTTCACAGGTCGGCGCACGAACTGGTCCTATCACGTTGAAATGGCGAACCAGGAGCTCCAGCGCTTCTCGGGCCTGATCAAATACGACCTGCGCACCGGCGCGGCCCAGACCCACCATTTCGCCGACGGGATCGGCGGCTCCGAACCCGCCTTCGCCCCCCGCATCGGCGCCGTGGACGAGGACGACGGCTACGTCATCGCCTTCACCACCGACGAGACGACGGGCAGGTCCGAGGTCCAGATCCTGGCCGCCCAGGATTTCGAGGCCGGACCGATCGCCCGCGTCCTGCTGCCCGCCCGCGTCCCCGCCGGTTTCCACGGAACCTGGGCGCCCGGCGACCAGATCGCCGCCTGAAGGACATCGCATGACCGCCTACATCGTCGACGCCGTCCGCACCCCCCGCGCCAAGGCCGCCCCGATGGCGGCCTGGCCGCGCTGAAGCCGCATGAGTTGGTCGCCGGCCTGATCGAACGCGCTGGACGCCCCGCAAACGGGGGGC
>NZ_JBNFOJ010000108.1:0-9458 GCF_057364705.1 Brevundimonas sp. CURTG3B2_SDJG | reverse complement strand
AGGAATCACTTCCAGCCGCCGCCGTTCCCGACGGGTCCTGAAGGGTCTGACAAGTGGCGTCGCGGCTCATCGGACGGGCAGTCGGGCGTCCAGCTCGCGGTTGACCATCAGGACGTTCACGTGCGGCTGGCCGATGAAGCCCAGCAGGGGCTGTTCGGTGCGCCGGTCGATGATGCTCTGGACCTGTTCCACGGCGACGCCCCGAGCCCGCGCGACGCGCGCGGCTTGAAGCCGAGCGTAGGCCGGCGAGATGTCCGGGTCGAGACCCGAAGCCGAGGTCGTCACCGCGTCAGCGGGGATGACGCCGGGGCCGTCCTCGGCGCGGACGACGGCGACGCCCTCGGCCACCCGGGCCTTCAGGTCCGGGTTCATGGGGCCCAGGTTGGAACCCGACGGAGGCCGAGGCGTCAGTAGCCCTCGCCGGCCGCCGACGGGCGCGGGTGCAGGTAGCGGGCTTCGGCGAACGGCTGGCCGATCAGGGCCGAGCCGCGCAGGGTCCCGTCGCGGTCCCGCACCAGGCTGCCGTTGGCCTGGTAGGGGAAGGCCGCCTGGCCGATCCCAGTCACCGCCAGCGGATAGGCGACGCCGAGCAGGAGGGTGAAAAGCGCCATCATGACGATGGCGGGGCGGATCTGATTGACCATGGTCGTCGTCCTCAGAAGGTCGCCTTCAGCGACGCCACGCGCGCGCGCCGTAGGAGTCGCCGAAGTCGTGCTCGTCGGTGTCGTGGTAGCGGACGTCGACGGCCAGGTTCCGAGTCAGCTGGTAGGCCGCGCCCAGGTTCCAGGTCGTGTAGTCGAGGTCCGACGACACGAACTGCCGGCCGACTGCGCCCGAGATCGTCCACTTGTCGGCGGGCGTGAAGGCGGCGTTGGCCTCCACATAGGTCGCTTCGTCCTCGGACGCGCCGAAGAAGTCCGGCGACCAGTAGACGACGGCGCCCACCGTGGCCGGGCCGACGGCCCGCGAGGCGGCGGCCTTCAGCTCGACGTAGTCGTAGTCGACCCCGGCGGGCTGATTTCCGTACAGATAGCCTACGGCGCCGAAGTCCAGCGCGAAGCCGGCCGCCTCGGTGCGGTAGCCGCCGTAGACGTCGGCCTCCAGATCCGTGTCGTCGCCGAAGTCGACGTTCGAGACCCAGGCCCCGGCGTAGAAGCCGCCGTGGGTCAGATCGACGCCGGCCGAGATCGCGGCGTTCTCCTGGGTCTGGCTGACGCCGCGGAAGACATAGTCCGAGGTCACCGCGACATTGGCCGACACCTGGGGTCCGGTCGCCTCCTGAGCGTCGGCGTGCGAGGCGACGCCCCAGACGACGAGGGCGACCAGGCAAGCGCCGGCGAACCAGACGTCGTTGCGGGCTGAAGCCTTGAGTTGGTTTCTGCGATTCATGACGGAAGTCCTTGGAAACATGTAGCTCAGACCAGGTCGAGCGCGGAAATGACGATGTCGATGAGCTTGATGCCGACGAACGGGGCGACCAGTCCGCCCAGGCCGTAGATCAGCAGGTTGCGGCTCAGCAGCTTGCCGGCTCCGATGGCGCGGTACTTCACGCCCCGAAGGGCCAGCGGGATCAGGGCCACGATCACCAGGGCGTTGAAGATCACCGCCGACAGGATGGCGCTCTCCGGGCTGGACAGCCGCATGACGTTCAAAGCGCCCAGCGCCGGCAGGGCGACCACGAACATCGCCGGGATGATGGCGAAATACTTGGCCACGTCGTTGGCGATCGAGAAGGTGGTCAGGGCCCCGCGGGTGATCAGCAGCTGCTTGCCCACCTCGACGATCTCGATGACCTTGGTCGGGTCGGAGTCGAGGTCGACCATGTTGCCGGCCTCGCGGGCCGCCTGGGCGCCCGTCTGCATCGCGACGCCGACGTCGGCCTGGGCCAGGGCCGGCGCGTCATTGGCCCCATCGCCGCACATGGCCACCAACCGTCCCTTGGCCTGTTCGGCCTTGATCAGCCGCATCTTGTCCTCGGGGGTGGCCTCGGCCAGGAAGTCGTCGACGCCGGCCTCGGACGCGATCGCCGCCGCGGTGACGGGATTGTCGCCGGTGATCATCACGGTGCGCAGGCCCATCCGGCGCAGGTCGGCGAACCGCTCCTTCACGCCCGGCTTGACCACGTCCTTCAGGTGGATGACGCCGACCAGGATGCCGTCCTCGGCTACCGCCAGCGGCGTGCCGCCCGACCGGGCGATCCGCTCGACCGCCTGGCGAAACTCGGCGGGCGCCTGACGCTCGTCCAGGCCGATGGCCTTCAGCACCGCGTCGACGGCGCCCTTGCGCCAGGCCTTGCCGCCCGCGTCCACGCCCGACTGGCGGGTGACCGCCGAGAACGGGATGGCCCTGGCGCCCTGGGGCAGCTCCAGCGACAGGCCGGCGTTGCGGCCCAGTTCGATGATCGAACGGCCTTCCGGCGTCTCGTCGGCCAGTGAGGCCATCAGGGCCGACCGCAGGGCGGCTTCGGGCCGCACGCCCGGCGCCGCGATCACCTCGGTCGCCATCCGGTTGCCGAAGGTGATGGTGCCGGTCTTGTCGAGCAGCAGGGTGTCGACGTCGCCCGCCGCCTCCACCGCCCGGCCCGAGGTCGCCAGCACGTTCACCTTCAGCAACCGGTCCATGCCGGCGATGCCGACGGCGGACAGCAGTCCCCCGATGGTGGTGGGAATCAGGGTGATGAACAGGGCGCCCAGCACGATCGGGTCCAGCTTCACACCCGAATAGGCGCCCAGGCCCAGCAGGGTGACGACCGCGATCAGGAAGATCAGGGTCAGCCCGGCCAGCAGGACGGCCAGGGCCAGCTCGTTCGGCGTCTTGCGGCGGTCCGCGCCCTCGACCATGGCGATCATGCGGTCCAGGAAGGTCGAGCCCGGCTTGGCGGTGATGCGCACCTTGATCCAGTCCGACACCACCGTGGTGCCGCCGGTCACGGCCGAGCGGTCGCCGCCGCTCTCGCGGATCACCGGCGCGCTTTCGCCGGTGATGGCGGCCTCGTTCACCGAGGCGACGCCTTCGATGATCTCGCCGTCCGAGGCGATGACGTCTCCCGCCTCGACCAGGATGACCGATCCGACCTCCAGCTCATGCGCGGGGGTCGGGACCACCGTGCCGGTCTTGGGGTCGATGATCAGCTTGGCCTTGGTGGTCACCCGGGTGGCTCGCAGGGAGTCGGCCGCCGCCTTGCCCCGCCCTTCGGCGACGCTCTCGGCGACGTTGGCGAACAGCACTGTCGCCCACAGCCACAGGGCGAGTTGAAGGGCGAAGCCGACGCCCTGCCCGGCGCCCGCCGCGGCCGCCGCCGAGACCGTCGCCAGCAGGGCGACGATCCAGGTGGTGAAGATCACGGGGTTCTTGAGGAGCTTGACCGGGTTCAGCTTGAGGAAGGCGTCCCGGATCGCCCGGCCGATGATGGCTCCGTTGAGCCCCCCGGCCAGCGAGGACCGGGGCGCCGCGGGATCGATTGCGACTTGTGTCATGGGATGTGTCCGCGAGGGCTCAGGCGCCGGCGCCGGCCGCGAGCATCTGGAAATGCTCGACGATCGGGCCCAGCGACAGGGCGGGGAAGAATTGCAGCCCGCCGAGGATCAGGATCACCCCGATCAGCAGGCCGATGAACAGGGGGCCGTGGGTCGGCAGCGTCCCTGCGGACGGCGCCAGCTTCGGCTTCACGACCAGGGCCCCGGCGATGGCCAGCACCGCGATGATGGGCGGGAAGCGGCCCATCAGCATGGCGATCCCCAGCGTCGTGTTCCACCACGGCGCGTTGGCGGTCAGGCCGGCGAAGGCCGAGCCGTTGTTCGCCGTGCCCGAGATGTAGGCGTACAGGATCTCGGACAGTCCGTGCGGACCGCTGTTGAGCAGACCCTTCAGCGCCTCGGGAAAGACCGCGGCGATGGCCGAGAAGCCCAGGTTGGCCAGGGGGATCACCAGGACGGCGATCATGGCGAACTGAATCTCGCGGCTCTCGATCTTCTTGCCCAGGTATTCCGGCGTGCGGCCGACCATCAGGCCGGCCACGAAGACCGACAGCATGGCCATCACCACCATGATCGCGATCCCGGAGCCGATGCCGCCTGGCAGGATTTCGCCCAGCGCCATCAGGAACATCTGCAGCGCCCCGCCCAGCGGCATGTAGCTGGCGTGCATGGAGTTGACCGAGCCGTTCGAGGCGCCGGTCGTCTGGCCGGCCCAAGCGGCCGAGGCGGGTACGCCGAAGCGGACCTCCTTGCCTTCCATGTTGACGGGCTGCTCGATCCCGGCCGCGACGAGCGCCGGCGCGGGCTGGCTTTCGGCGACATAGATGCCGGCGGTGCAGGCGGCCAGGATCAGGAAGGCTGCGGCCGCCAGGGCCCGGATGTCCTTCCTGGCCATCACGCTGCGACCGAAGGCGAAGAAGGCCGCCCAGCCCAGTACGTTGATCGATACGGCCGTGATCAGGTTCGACAGGGCCGACGGATTCTCGAACGGATGCGCCGAGTTCACGTTGAAGACGCCGCCGCCGTTGATGCCCAGCTGCTTGATCGCCAACTGGCTGGCGGTCTGGAACAGGCTGATGGTCTGCTGGCCGCCTTCCATCGTGGTGGCGGTGACGTTCGCCGTCAGGGTCTGGGTCACGCCCAGGCCGACCAGGACGATCGCCAGCACGAAGGACAGGGGCAGCAGCACCCACAGCGTGGTCCGGACCAGGTCGGCCCAGAAATTGCCCACGCCCTCGCCGCGATTGGCCAGGAAGGCCCGCGCCAAAGCGGCCGCGACGGCCGCGCCGGTGGCGGCGGAGACGAAATTCTGCACCGTCAGCCCGGCCATCTGGGTCAGGGACGACATCGTGGTCTCGCCGCCGTAGCTCTGCCAGTTGGTGTTGGTCACGAAGCTGATGGCGGTGTTGAACGCCAGGTGCGGGCTCACCCCGTCGAATCCCTGGGGATTCAGCGGCAGTACGCCCTGCAGGCGCAGCAAGGCGTACAGGAACAGGAACCCCGCCAGGTTGAACGCCAGCAGCGCGCCGGCGTAGCCCAGCCAGCCCTGGCTGCGCGTCGGATCGACCCCGCCCAGCCGATAGAAGACGCCTTCAACCGGCTTCATCACCGGGTCCAGCCACGTCCGCTCGCCGTTCCAGACGCGCGACATGTAGACCCCGATCGGCCAGCCCAGCAGGCAGGCGAGCGACAGCGTCAGGGCGATCTCGCCCCAGCCTTGGATGGTCATGGCGCGGCTCTCCTAGAACCGCTCGGGCCGCAGCAGGGCCGCGACCATGTAGACGGCGACGACGGCCGCGCCGACGCCCCAGAGGATGCTGATCATCGTCACACCCTCTTCAAAGCAGCGGCGAGGACGGCGAACGCGAGGAACGCGCCGCCGCCGATCGCCAGAAAGATCAGATCGGCCATCCTGATGGGCTCCAGCTCAACGAGAGCCGGACAGGACGCCCGAACCGCATAAGGGGGCCATTCGAAAGCCGGGCGACCGCATAAGGCGCGCATAAGGACGGCGTCGGACGGATCGACCGCTGCGGACGGAGACCGCTTCCGTCCGCCGCCCCGCGAGCGGTTATCCGTCAGGCGGCGTCGCGTGGCTCTCGCTTATTCCTCGAGCCCCTCCGCCTTCCGATGCTTCACCGCCCGGGCGGCGAAGGTCGGAAGAACCAGCAGCGTCAGAGCCGTGGCCGTCAGCAGGCCGCCGATGACCACGGTCGCCAGCGGCTTCTGCACCTCGGCGCCGGCCCCATGGGCGATCGCCATGGGAATGAAGCCGACGATGGCGACCATGGCCGTCGTCAGCACCGCGCGCAGCCGGCTCTCGGCGCCCTCGATCGCCGCGTCGCGGGCGCTGGCTCCGGCGGTCAGCCGCTCGCGGATCGCCTGCATCAGCACCAGACCGTTGAGGGTGGCGACGCCGGAGACCGCGATGAAGCCCACCGCGGCGGACACTGAGAACGGCATGCCCCGCAGCGTGAGCGCCAATGCGCCGCCGACCAGGGCCAGAGGCACGCAGGCGAAGACCAGGCCGGCCTCCGCGAACGAGCCCAGGGCCATGAACAGCAGAACGCCGATCAGGATGAAGACGACCGGGATGACCAGGCCCAGGCGTTGCTCGGCCCGCTTGAGGTTCTCGAACTGCCCGCCCCAGGCGAGGCGGACGCCCGTCGGCAGCTCGATCCCGTCGACCTTCCGCCGCGCGTCGTTGACGAAGCCGCCCAGATCGCGGCCGCGGACGTTGGCCTGGACCACCATGCGGCGGCTGCCGTCGTTGCGGCTGATCTGGTTCGGGCCTTCCGCGCTATGGATGCGCGCCACCGAGGACAGGGGCACGGTCACACCGGCGGGTGAGACGAGGGGCAGCGCCGCGAGCGCCGCCGGGTCGTTGCGCGCGTCATCCGGAAGACGGACCACTACGTCGAAGCGGCGGTCGCCCTCGAAGATGCGGCCGGCCTCGGCGCCGCCGATCGCGGCCGAGACCGCTTCGGAGACGTCGGCGGCCGACAGGCCGTAGTTCGCCGCCGCGAAGCGGTCGACGCTCACGGTCAGGGTCGGCAGGCCCGAGGCCTGTTCGACGCGGACATCGGCGGAGCCCTCGGTTTCCCGAAGAGCGTTGGCGACCTGGTCGGCTATCCGCTGCATCGTCGCGAAATCATCGCCGTAGACCATGACCGACAGGTCGGTGCGCACGCCCGAGATCAGCTCGTTGAAACGCAGTTCGATCGGCTGGCTGAACTCGAGATTATTGCCGATCTGCCGGCTCGCCGCGTCCTCGATACGTTCGATCAGGTCTTCCTTCTTGAGGCCGGGGTCCGGCCAATCCCTGCGATCCTTCAAGACGATGACGCTGTCGGAGATGTTCGGCGGCATCGGATCCACCGCGGCTTCGGCGGTGCCGGTGCGCGAGAACATGGTCTCGACCTCGGGCTGAGCCTTGATCGCCCGTTCCAACGCCATCTGCATCGCCAGGGACTGTTCCAGAGAGGTAGAGGGAACGCGTAGCGCCTGCATGGCGATGTCCCCCTCGTCCAGGGTCGGGATGAACTCCCGTCCCAGGCTGGCGAAGGCGATCCCCCCCACCACCACCGCGCCCAGCGCCGAGGCGAGCACGATCTTCGGACGGCCGACCGCCGCCCCGATGGCCGGCTGTATCCAGCGACGCGCATGGCGCAACAGGAAGGTCTCATGCTCGTGTGCGCGGCCGTGTTCGTCGATCTCGATCGCCTTGGGATCCCGCACCAGAAGCGCCGTCATCGCCGGCACGAAGGTGAAGGAGAAAATGAAAGCGCCGACGAGGGCCAGCATGACCGTCGCTCCCATCGGAATGAACGTCTTGCCCTCGACGCCCTCCAGCATCAGCAGCGGGGTGAAAACCAGCAGTATGATCAACTGTCCGAAGGCGGCCGGCTTGACCAGTCTGGGCGGGCCGCCGCCGCGGCGGCGGCCAGGCGCTCCCGGCGGGTCAGCACCCGGCCCAGGTCCGCCCGTCTCCGGCTCAGCATCAGCAGGGTGTTCTCGACCACGACCACCGCGCCGTCGACCAACAGGCCGAAATCGAGCGCGCCGAGGCTCATCAGGTTTCCACTGATCCCGAACCGGTTCATGCCTATGACGGCGAACAGGAAGCTGACCGGGATCATCAGGGCGGTGATGGACGCGGCGCGGATGTTTCCCAGCAGCAGGAACAGGACGACGATGACCAGCAGGGCGCCCTCTGCCAGATTCCGCGCCACCGTGGCGATGGTGGCGTTCACCAGGGCCGAGCGGTCCAGGACCGTCACCGCCTCGACGCCGGGCGGCAGGGTGCGGCGTATCTCCTCGAGACGGTCGCCCGCCGCTTGGGCGACGGTGCGGCTGTTCCCGCCAGCGATCATCAGGCCGTGCCCAGCACGGCCTCGTGGCCGTCACGGCTGGCGCCGCCGAGACGCGGGGCCTGGCCGATCTCCACCGTCGCCACATCGGCGACCCGAACGACCAGCCCGCCCCGGTTGACGACCGGCGCCTGCGCCAGATCCTCGACGGTCAAGGCCAGGGCGTCCGTCCTGACCGTCAAGGCTTCGCCGGCCCGTTGGACATAGCCGGCGCCGGCCTGGGTGTTGGCCCGGTCGAGGGCCTGGATCAGGTCCCCCATGCCCAGGCCGTACGCCGAGAGCCGAGCCGCGTCCGGACGGACCGCATATTCCTTCACATAGCCGCCGACCGTATCGACGCCGGCCAGTCCCGGCGCGGTGCGCATCTGGGGGGCGATGATCCAGTCCTGGACCGTGCGCAGATAGGTGGCGCGCGCCTGGGGCGTGGCCAACTCCTCGCCTTCCGGCGTCAGATAGGTCCCGCCCGCCTGCCACCCGGGTCGGCCCGGCCGGGCGAGGTTCTCGGCGTTGAACGGCTTGTAGTCGACCGTCCACATCAGCACCTCGCCCAGGCCGGTCGTGATCGGCGCCATGGCCGGCTCGACCTCGGCGGGCATGGCTTCGCGCGCCTGGGTCAAGCGTTCGGCGACCTGCTGGCGGGCGAAGTAGATGTCGGTCTGGTCGGTGAAGATGACGGTGACCTGGCTGAAACCGTTGCGGCTCAGGGAGCGGGTGCTCTGCAGCCCCGGAATCCCCGCCATGGCGGTCTCGATCGGATAGGTGACCTGCCGCTCGATCTGCTCGGGCGCGAGCGCCGGGGCCACCGTGGTCACCTGCACCTGCCGATTGGTGATGTCCGGCACGGCGTCGATGGGCAGTCGAGTCAGTTGGAACAGGCCCCAGGCCGACACCAGGGCCGTGGCGAGCACCACGAACCAGCGAAAGCGGATCGAGGCTTCGATGACGTATCTGAACATGCGATCGCCTCCCCTCAGTGACCGTGCTCGGCCTCGCCCTTGGCGAGTTCGGCCTTGAGAAGGAAGGCGTTGGCGGCCGCGACCCTTTCGGAGCCGTTCAGACCGCGCAGGATCTCGGTGCGGCCGGCGGCCTGACGGCCCGCGAGGACCTGAACAGCCTGGAAGCCGCCGTCGACCTGGACGAAGACGACCGTACGTCCCTCGACCGTCTGAACCGCCTCCGTCGGCACCGTCATGGCCCCGGTCGACTGGCCGGTGACGATGGCGCCGGTCACCGCGGAGCCGGCCGGCGGCAAGGCGACGCCGGAGGAGCGGGCGCGAATGACGGCGGCGCCGCTCTCGCCGCCCGCCCCGGCGGCGACGCCGGTGACGAGAGCGTCGAACTCGCCATTGGGCCCGGTCGCCCGCATCGCCATTCCGGCCCGGAGGGTCTCGGCCAGCGCCGGCGGGGCGTTGAACACCATCTCGACCCGCGCCGGATTGGTCACCTCGGCGACCACCCCGCCCTGAGCGACGAAGCCGCCTGGCCCCACCTGCACAGTGCTGACGACGCCGGAGATCGGGCTGGTGACGCTCAGACGTCCCGACGCGTTCGGCGCGCCGGCCGCCATCGCGCGGGCCCGGGCGGCCCGCGCCGCCGCCTGCGCGCTCAGGGC
>NZ_JBNFOJ010000107.1:0-9487 GCF_057364705.1 Brevundimonas sp. CURTG3B2_SDJG | reverse complement strand
GGCGAACGCGCCCCGGCACCTCGGTCCCGCCCTCTGGAGCCGGGGCCTGTCGCGCTCGGCCCGGGCCGACATTGGCCGGGACGTGTTGTCCGCGCCTGGCGATCCGTTGCCCGTCATTGGGGCCCTGGCCGACGCCGCCGGCTTCGCGTTGTCCGCCCTCTTCACCGGCCGCTCACTGACCCAGGCTATGACCGCAGACATCGAATGGAACGGCCGCCCGCTCGAGGCCGCCCGCTGGAGCTGCCCGTGACGCCCCTGCCCGACAGCCTGGCCCGCAGCTGGCAGATGGCCGCCCTGTCCCGCGAGGTCGGCAAGGCGCCGCTGGCCCGCACGGTCGCCGGCGCGCCGCTGGTGCTGTTCCGGAATGAGGCCGCGCGGATCGGGGCGCTGATCGACCGTTGCCCGCACCGCAACTATCCCCTGTCCGAGGGCAAGGTGATCGGCGGCGCGATCCAGTGCCCCTATCACGGCTGGCGCTTCGCGGCGGACGGCGCCTGTGTCGAGGTGGCGGGCTGTGACCTGAAGCCGGGCGAGGACCGCCGCCTGTCCGCCTCGGCCGTCGAGACGCGCGAGGTCAACGGGGCGGTGCTGGTCCGTCTGTCGCCAGGCGGTCCCGACCTGCCGAACCTGGACCCGTGGGGCGATCCCGGCCACGATCATTTCTGGTGGTCCCAGGGCGTCTGGCGCGGCCGCGCCCTGGACGCGCTGGAGAACGTGCTGGACCCGTTCCACACCAACTTCATCCACGACGGCATCATCCGCCGCAGTGCGCGGCGGATCCCGGTGCGCCTGTCTGTGCGGGCGGGCGAGGACTGGATCGAATCGATCATCGAACAGCCCCAGCCGGACCTGGGCTGGATGTCCCGCCTTCTGGAACCGCCCCGCGATCGCAGCCGAACGCGTCTCTATTCCCCCACCCTGGTCCAGGCCCGCTGGGAGGGGCCCAAGGGCCTGACCCTGTGCGTCACCGTTTTCTTCACCCCGGTAACGCCCACGACGCTCATGCCCTTCGCCTGCTTCACCACCCCCAAGGGCCGTGGGCCAGGCTGGTTGAAGGAGGCGGCGATCCGCCTGTTCCTGGAGCCGGTGGTGGCCCAGGACCGGCGCGCCCTGGCCACGCAGCTGGACAACATCGAGCGCTTCGGCGCCCCGCGTTTCCTCCAGGGGCCGGGCGACCTGCTGGGGGCGCGGGTGGCGCAGCTCTACCAGGGCCAGAGGATCGAGCCGGGCGAGGAAGGCCCGTTCGAGTGCGAGCTCTAGCTCAGGTCCCCGCCTTGGCCGCCGGCCGCGCCCGGCAGGCCTCAAGCCAGCGCGCCAGATGGGTCAGCTCCTCGGGCGGCCGGTAGCGGATCAGCCGCGCGAAATCGAGCCCGACCACGCCCACGATGTCGGCGATGGTGAAGCGGTCCTCGGCCAGGAACTCGTGCTCGGCCAGGCGGCGATCGAGCGTCCTCATGAATTTTTCGGCGGCGAGGCGGTTGTACTCGGCCACCTGCGGCACCTGGGTCGCCTCGATCGCCGCGAGGGCCGGATGCGAGTGGCGCACGTTCAGCATGATCGGATTGGCCAGGTAGAACTCGCAGCGCCGGGTCCACATCTCGATCACCGCCTGCTCGCGCGCGTCGCGGCCGAACAGGTTGGGCTCGGGATAGATGGCTTCCAGATAGCGGCCGATGGCGATCGATTCCGAGATGGTCGTCCCGTCGTCCAGTTCCAGGGCCGGGACATGGGGGACGCCGACCCGGGCGCGGTAGTCGGGCGTCTTGTGCTCGCCCACCATGATGTCGATCTCGATCAGCTCGACGTCCTGGACGCCCTTCTCTGCCATCACCCAGCGGACCCGGCGCGGATTGGGCGCGCGGTGCGAGGTGTAGAGCTTCATCGCGACCTCCGTTTCTTATCGCAACGGTATCAGCGGAAGATCGCTCCCGGCAAGGCCCCGACCACGCAGGCGGTCATCAGGGTGGCCAGGAAGCCGGCGAACAGCCCCTTCCAGACCAGGCCCAGCACCTCCTCGCGTCGTTCGGGCATCAGGACGCTGAGGCCCGTCACGGTGATGCCGACCGAGCCGATGTTGGCGAAGCCGCACAGCGCATAGGTCATCAGCATGCGGGTGCGCTCGCTCATCTCGCCGGCGGGCACCTTGCCCAGCTCGATGAAGGCGACGAACTCGGTCAGCGTCAGCTTGACCCCCAGCAACCATCCGGCCTTGCCCGCCTCGTCCCAGGACACCCCGGTCAGCCAGGCCACGGGCATGAAGATCCAGCCCAGCACGCGCTCGACCGTCACATGGTCCCCGAACAGCCACAGGCCGCCGACCATCACGTTGACCAGGGCGACCAGGGCCACGAAGACGATCAGCACCGCCGAGATGTTCAGCACCACCATCAGCCCGTCCGAGGTGCCCTTCACGATAGCGTCGATGGCGCTGTCGTACTTCAGGGCCGAGGTGTAGTCGGCGTCCTCGCACTCGTAGCCGGCCTTCTCGGGAATGATGATCCGCGCCAACAGCACCCCGGCGGGGGCTGAGACGATCGAGGCGACCAGGACGTGGCCCGCCGCGTTCGGCAGGGTGGCCGACAGGATGGCGGCGTAGGCCACCATGGTCGAGCCGGCGACCGTCGCCAGGCCCACGACCATCATCAGGAACAGCTCGGACCGCGTCAGCTTGTCCAGATAGGCCCGGATGACGATCGGGCTTTCGATCATGCCCAGGAAGATGTTGGCCGCCACCGCCAGGGCCGAGGCGCCGCCCAGACCCATGGTGCGCTGGAACAGCAGGCCGAAGCCCTGGGTGATCCACTTCAGGATCTTCCAGTGCCAGAGCAGGGCCGACAGCGCCGAGATCACCAGGATCAGCGGCAGGACCTGGAAGGCGAAGGTGAACAGGGCCGGCTGGTTGGAGATCACATAGGGCTGGTCGCCGCCCGCCAGATAGCCGAACACGAACTGAGTGCCGCGATTGGTCGCCAGCGCCAGGCCGTCGACCGCGCCGGTGATCGCCGCCAGTACGTTGCGGGACCCCGGAATGGCGAACAGGGCCAGGACCAGCACGGCCTGCACCGCGACCGCTCCCAGCGCCAGTCGCCAGGGAAAGGCGCGCTTGTTCTCCGACAGACCCCAGCAGGCCGCGAGGATGACCAGCAGCCCGAGCAGGCTCTGGAGATTCAGCAGGCTGAACATCGAACGTCTTCCCCGACCGGCTCCCCGCCGGACCCGTCCCGTTGAACGCCACGTCGGCGCGTCTGGCAAGCACGGAAACCGTGACGCGAATTCGCCGCCGCACGGCCAAGGTTCCGCTCCCGCCCAGCCCACACTTCGCCTCGATCCGGGCGCGCCATCACGGAACCGTGATCAGCACGGGACAGGGAGAACGACGATGCGAAAGGCACTGATGCTGGCCTGCGCCAGCGCACTGGTTCTATCCGCCTGCCAACCGGCGGCCGAAGACAACACGTCCGACTACGCCTCCACTGAAGCCTCCGACCAAGCCGTCGATGTCAACGTCGTCGAGCCGGCGTCGGCCGCGACGCGGCCGCCACCCATCGGATCGAGACGCCCCCGTCTCCCAAGTTGCAGGTGCGGGCGCCCTCGACGACGGACGGCGTGGTCCGCCGCCCGACCGGACGAGACCGCCCGCCGCCGACGTCTCCCCTGGCTCAGGAGCCGACGCCCCAGCGCGTCGCGCCGTCGCCGGCCCCCGCCCCGCTCGCGCCGATCGCCCGCATCGCCTACGCGTTCAGCTATGTGATGTCCGCCCCCAAGGATCGCGGCGCCGAACTGATGAGCCGGCACGAGTTCGCCTGCGTCTCGGCGGGCGCGGGCCTCTGCCAGGTGGTCACCGCCCAGGCCGACTGGACCTCGCGCAACCCGGGCGGCCGTCTGGAGCTGCGGGGTCAGCCCGAATGGCTCAACCGGTTCCGCTCCACCCTGGCGATCGACGCCCAGAACGCCGGCGGCCGGCTGGAGGAGGCGGTGACCGAGGGCGAGGACGTCACCCGCGGCATCGACGAGGCCGAGACCGGGGCCAAGACCACCGCCTCCCTCGCCGAGCGGATCCGCGAGTTGCAGCGCCGTCAGGGCGGAACTTTGGCCCAGCGGTTGCAGATCGAGCGGGAGCTGGCCGACCTCCAGCGCCAGTACGACGCCCAGCAGATTCAGCTGCGCGAACTGAACGCCCGCGTGCAGTCCGCCCGGCTGACGATCGAATACCGCGAGGGCGGGGTCATGGCGGCCGACAGCCCGACGCGGCCGGTGGCCAAGGCGCTCCAGAACGCGTTCGGCCTGTCCATGGGCATGCTGGCGATCCTGATCACCGTCGGCTCGGTCCTGCTGCCGATCGCGGTCATCGGCGGCGTGGTCTGGTGGGCGACGGTGCGCCGGCGCAAGGCGGCGGCGGCCTAGGCGACATCGACCCTGATCGACGTGCGTTCACCTTGTCATCCCGGACGCCGCGCAGGCGGCGATCCGGGAGGCTCGGGCGCGTAAACGTCGTCCGCCCGGAAGCTGCGTCAGCAGCTATCCGGGCGACAGGTCGGGGCATGCGATCGCCTGTCTCCCGGACAATCGCGCGGCGATTTCCGGGAGGTCCGGATGGTCTGTGCATTCCGTCCCGGATCGCCGCAGGCGGCGTCCGGGATGACAAGCGGCTCGAAAACCGGGTCCCTTCAGCCCGCCCGGCCGGCCGCGACCTGGTCCGCCGCCTCGCCGATCGCGGCCCACATCCGGCCCAGGTCGTCCTCGCCGACGCAGTAGGGCGGCATGACGTAGACCGTGTCGCCCAGCGGCCGGATGAGCAGGTCCCGCTCCAGGAAGAAGGCCTGCAGCCAGGGCCCCAGCCCGGAGAGATAGCCTTCGGCCCCGGCGTGGAAATCCACCGCCGCGACTCCGCCCAGCCGCCGGGGGTCGGATACGGCCGGGTGACCCGACAGCCCCTTCAGCCCCGCCTCGAGCCCCGCGCCCAGCGCCGCCACCCGCTCCAGCACCGGCTCCTCGCGCCAGATGGCCAGGTTCTCGGCGGCGACGGCGCAGGCGATCGGATTGGCGGTGTAGCTGGACGAGTGGAAGAACATCTTCGACCGGTCGGTCGAAAGGTGCGCCTCGAAGACCGCCTCGGTAGCCAGGGTCGCCGCCAAGGGCAGGGCGCCGCCGGTCAGGCCCTTGGACAGGCACAGGATGTCCGGCGTCACGCCCGCCTGCTCGCAGGCCAGCAGGGTCCCCGTGCGGCCCCAGCCCGTCATCACCTCGTCGGCGATGAACAGCACCTCGTGCTGGGCGCAGACCTCGCGGAACGCCCTCAGCACGGCCGGCGGATACATCAGCATCCCGCCCGCCCCGAGGATCAGAGGCTCGACGATGAAGGCGGCAGGCCGCGGCTCCGACATGCAGGCCGCCTCCAGCGCGTCGATCGCCGTCTGTTCGGCTCCGGGCTCCGGGAAGGGGATCGTCGCCACATCGAATAGCAGGGGCGCGTAGGCGCGGTTGAACACGCCCCGTTCTCCCACCGACATCGTGCCGATGGTGTCGCCGTGATAGCCGTGTTGCAGCGTCACGATCCGGTGCCGGGGCCGTCCGGTGTTGAGCCAGAAGCCCAGCGCCATCTTCAGCGCGACCTCCACCGCCGTCGACCCGCTGTCGGAATAGAAGACGCGGGTCAGCGGCTCGGGCGTGATCTCGACCAGGCCCCGCGCCAGGGTCTCGGCCGGTTCGTGGGTGAAACCGGCGAAGATGATCTGGTCGTAGGCCTCGCTGGCCCGGCGGATCGCCGCCTGCAGGCGCGGGTGGCTGTGGCCGTGGGTGATCACCCACCAGCTCGAGATGGCGTCGACGATGCGGCGGCCGTCCTCGGTCCACAGCGCCGCGCCTTCGGTGCGCGCCACGCGCGGGATCGGCGCGTTGAGCCCGTGCTGGGTGAACGGGTGCCAGACCGGCGAGGTCGTCACGCGAAGTCCTCCAGGTCGAAGGCGTCGGAGAAGACCTGGATCAGTCCGTCCGGGGTCAGCGGGTCCAGTCGCGGCAAGCGGCCCAGGCGCTTCACCTCGCCGAAGCGGGCGATGGCCTCCTCGGAGGATGGATTGGCCTCGCCGATGAAGGCCACGCCCACGACCGGGACGCCGCGGCGGCGCAGCGCCTCCAGCGTCAGCAGGCTGTGGTTGATCGTGCCGAGACGGGTCGAGGCGCAGACGACCGTCGGGACGCCCCAGCGCGCGAACACATCGGCGTACAGCACTCGGTCGTTCAGCGGGACCAGGGCGCCGCCCGCGCCCTCGACGACCAGCGGGCGATCGCAGGCTGGAAGGACCAGCGCGTCGGCGTCGATCTCCACGCCGTCCAGGGCCGCCGCCAGGTGCGGCGAGGCGGGGGTGTGCAGACGCCAGGCCTCGGGCAGGACACGATCGGGGGCCAGGCCCGCCAGCCGGGTTACGGTCTGCGCGTCGGTCCCGCCCTCCAGCCCCGCCTGCACCGGCTTCCAGTAACAGCCGTCCAGGGCCCGGGTCAGCGCCGCGGCGAAGACGGTCTTGCCGATGTCGGTGTCGGTTCCGGTGACGACGAAGCGGGTCATCCGACGTCCGCCAGCAGGGGCTCCAGGGCGTCGACCAGGGCTTCGACGTCCGCCGGGCCGGCGTTCAGCGTCAGCGAAACCCGCAGGCGGGCCGTGCCGATGGGCACGGTCGGCGGTCGAATTCCCCGGATGTCGAAGCCCTGGCCCTGCAGCGCGGCGGCGAGCGACATCGCCCGGGCGTCCCGCCCCAGGATCACGGGAATGATGGGGGAGCCGGTGGCGGACACGCCCAGCCGGCGTTCGAACAGGTCTCCAGCCTTGGCGGTCAGGGCGGCCAGCCGCGCCCGCCGGTCCCCGTCCCCGATCAGCGTCAGCGCGGTCCGGCAGACCGCCGCCATCAGCGGCGAGGGCGCGGTGGAGAAGATGAAGCCCCGCCCCCGGTTGACCAGGAAGTCGACGATGGTCCGGTCGCCGAGGACCAGCGCCCCCTCGCTGCCCAGCGCCTTGCCGCAGGTTCTCAGGGTGACGACGTTCTCGCGTCCCTCCAGCCCCGCCGCCAGCCCGCGGCCGCCGGGACCGAAGACGCCGGTCGCGTGCGCCTCGTCGATCAGCAGCATGGCGCCGCGCCGATCCGCCAGCGCGGCCAGCTCCGCCAGGGGGGCCTGGTCGCCGTCCATCGAATACAGGCTCTCGACCGCGATCCAGACCGCGCCCTTGCCGCCCTCGGCACGCCAGGCGGCGATCGCGCTCTCGATCGCGCCGACATCGTTGTGCGGGACCGTCCGGACCTCGGCGCGACCCAGCTTCATGCCCTCGTGGGCGCTGGCGTGGATCAGGGCGTCGTGGACCACCAGGTCGCCGCGCTGGGGCAGGCAGGCCAGCAGGGTCGCGTTGGCCGCGTAGCCGGACGAGAAGTAGAGCGCCGCCCGGCCCCGAACAGCGCCGCGGCCTCGGCCTCCAGGGCCTCGTGCTCAGGATGATTGCCCGCAGCAGGCGCGAGCCCCGGACCCGACCGGCACGCCTCGGTTCAGGGCGGCGGCGGCCGCTTCCTTGAGCTCGGGCGACTCCGCCAGGGCCAGGTAGTCGTTGGACGAGAAGTCGACGCCCGCGCGCGGCCTCAGGTGGCGGCGGCGGCCAGCGGCGGTCAGCCGGTCAAGGCCGGTGCGGTGGGCGTCGAGAGGGTTCAAGCGGGATCAGACCTGACGGCGCACCAAGCGGCCGTAGTCCTCCATCAGGCCCAGGCTGAGTGGGCCGGGCGTGAAGCGGTATTCGCCGATCTCGCTGACCGGCGTCACCTCCGCGGCGGTGCCGGTGACGAAGCATTCGCTGAAGGTCGCCAGCTCCTCGGGCCGGATGTGGCGCACGACCACCTCGATCCCCTTGGCCTTGGCCATCTCGATCACGGTCTGGCGGGTGATGCCGTCCAGGATGGCGTCGACCGGCGGGGTGTGCAGCACGCCGTCCTGCACGAAGAAGACGTTGGCGCCGGTGGCCTCGGCCACGTAGCCGCGCCAGTCCAGCATCATGGCGTCGGCGTAGCCGCGCTTCTCGGCCGCCATCTTGGACATGGTGCAGATCATGTACAGACCGGCCGCCTTGGCCGCCGACGGAGCGGTCATCGGGTCGGGGCGACGCCACTTGGCCCACTCCAGGCGAATCCCGCGGGCCTTGGTCTCGGGGTCGAAATAGCTCGGCCACTCCCACACGGCGATGGCCACGTGGGTCTTGTTGTTCTGGGCCGAGACGCTGACCTGTTCGGGCCCGCGGTAAGCGACGGGACGCACATAGCAGTCCGAAAGACCCATCTTTTCGCAGGTTTCCTTGCAGGCCGCGTCGATCTCGGCCACGCTGTACGGAAGGTCGAAATCCAGCAGGTTGGCGGAGCGCTGCAGACGTTCCGAATGCGGCGTCAGCTTGAAGATTTCGCCGCCATACATACGCTCCCCCTCGAACACCGACGAGCCGTAGTGCAGGGCATGGGTCAAAACGTGCGTCTTCGCTTCCCGCCAGGGCACGAAATCGCCGTCCATCCAGATCCAGCCGTCACGATCGTCGAAAGGAACGAAGGCCATTGAAGAACGTCTCCCGCGAAACTCCCCGGTTTAGACCCGCCGGAATCGCTCAGGTCAACGCCTGTCGCGTCCATCGGGCCCGACTCGCATGAGCGACGTTCGCGCATTCGGGCGTTCGGGCCCCATCGCGGGCCCTGGCGCGGGCCGCCATCTGCTGGTCGTCGATGACGACGACCGCATCCGCGAACTGCTGAAGGAATTCCTGACCCGCGAAGGCTATCGCGTCACCGGCGCGGCCCACGCGGCGGCGGCCAAGCGGCTCGTCGAGCTGATCGAATTCGACCTGATCGTGCTGGACGTCATGATGCCGGGCGAAAGCGGCTTCGACCTGACGACCTGGATTCGGGGCAAGGCCGAGACCTCCAAGACGCCGGTTCTGCTGCTGACGGCGAAAGGCGATCCGGACGACCGGATCGAAGGCCTGTCGCGCGGCGCCGACGACTACATGTCCAAGCCCTTCGATCCTCGCGAACTGGCGCTGCGGATCGACGCCATCCTGCGCCGCACCGGCGGCAAGCCGCTGACCCCGCGCGAGATCAAGCTGGGGCCGGCGGTGTTCGACATGGAGCGGCTGGAGCTGATGCGCGACGGCAAGCTTCAACGTCTCACCGAGGCCGAGGCCCAGTTGCTGAAGACCCTGGCGATCCACGCCCACGCCCCGGTCGAGCGCATGAGCCTGTCGCCCGACACCGCCGACATCACCGGCCGGGCCGTCGACGTGCAAGTGACCCGGCTGCGCCGCAAGCTGGAAGCCGATCCCAAGAACCCGCGCTACCTGCAGACCGTGCGCGGCGTGGGCTACATGCTGGCTCCGGACTGATGATGCGCATGCCTCCCGATCGGGGGAGGGGGACCGCGAAGCGGTGGAGGGGCGCCGGCCCCGGCGCACGTTTCGCAACCCCTCCACCATCCT
>NZ_JBNFOJ010000106.1:0-9560 GCF_057364705.1 Brevundimonas sp. CURTG3B2_SDJG | reverse complement strand
CAGACGGCCGGCGACGCGCGGCGTGCCCCGGCGCGGGCGGCGATCTCCAGCGCGCCGTCCTCGGTGAGGGTCGCCCCCATCTTGCGGGCCGCCGCCCATCACGACGCGGGTCAATTCCGCCGGGGTGTAGAACTCCAGCCTCAAGGGGATGCCGAACCGATCCCTCAGCGGCGTGGCCAGCAGGCCCGCGCGGGTGGTCGCCCCCACCAGGGTGAAGGGCGCCAGGTCGATGCGCACCGACCGCGCCGACGGCCCCTCGCCGATGATCAGGTCCAGCACATGGTCCTCCATGGCGGGATACAGGATCTCCTCGACCGCCGGGGCCAGACGGTGGATCTCGTCGATGAACAGGACGTCGCGCGGCTCGAGGTTGGTCAGGATCGCGGCCAGGTCGCCGGCCTTGGCCAGGATCGGACCCGAGGTGGCGCGGAAGCCGACGCCCAGCTCGCGCGAGACGATCTGCGCCAGGGTGGTCTTGCCCAGGCCCGGAGGCCCGAACAGCAGGACGTGGTCCAGCGCCTCCTGCCGGGCGCGGGCGGCGTCGATGAAGACCTTCAGATTGCCCTTGGCCTGCTCCTGGCCGACGAACTCGGACAGGGTCTGGGGCCGCAGCGCGCGGTCGTAGGCCTCGCCGGGGGCGGGGGCTCCATCCACCAGCCTGTCCTCAGTCATGCTCATACCCGCTCATCGCCCCAGCTCCTGCAGGGCCGCGCGGATCACCGCCGACAGATCGGCCTCCTCGCCCAGCCGGATCAGGGCCTGGTCGACGGCGCGGCGGGCGTTGACCTCGGCGACGCCCAGGCCCAGCAGCGCCGAAACGGCCTCGCCGGTCAGGCTCGGAACCGGAGCCGGGGCCTGAGCGTGGACGCCCGGCGCCGACGGCGTGAAGCTGACGTCTCCGAGAGGTTTACCCTTCAGCTCGGTGACGATGCGCAGCGCCAGCTTGGGGCCGACCCCGTTGGCCCGCGCCACCGCCGCCTTGTCCTCGCGCGCCACCGCCCCGGCCAGCTCGGCGGGCGGCAGCACGTCCAGCACGCTGAGCGCCGCCTTGGGGCCGACGCCCTGGATACCGGTCAGGGTGGTGAAGGCGCGGCGGTCGTCGCGGGTCAGGAAACCGTACAGCCGCGGCCCGTTCTCGGCGGACCAGTTCGATTCGATATGCAGGGTCGCCTCGTCGCCCGGCGCCGGCAGGCGCTGCAGGGTGCGCGCGCCGCAGCTCACCACATAGCCCACCCCTGCGCAGTCGATGACGCAGTGGTCCGGCTCGACCTCGGCCAGGACGCCGCGGAGACGGCCGATCATGCGGCGAACCTCTTCATCCTGCGCAGCTGGGCGTGGGTGATCGCCACCGCCAGGGCGTCGGCGGCGTCGGCCTTGACCTCGCCCGCCTGGGGCAGCAGCCGCTTCACCATGAAGGCGATCTGGCTCTTGTCCGCGTGGCCGGCGCCGACCAACGCCTTCTTGATCAGGTTGGGCGCGTATTCCGCGACGCCGAGGCCGCATGTCGCGGGGGCCAGCATGACGGCGGCGCGGGCGTGGCCCAGCTTCAGGGTCGAGGCCGGATTCATGTTGACGAACACCTCCTCGACCGCCGCTTCGTCGCAGGCGTGGTCGCGGCAGATCGCCGTCAGGGCGTCCAGCAGATGCAGCAGGCGCTGGGCGAACGGCGCGCCCTCGGGCGGCGTCACGACCCCGTGCGCGATCCAGCGCAGGCGTGACCCTTCCGCCGCCACAACGCCCCATCCGGTGCGGCGCAGGCCGGGATCCAGGCCCAGGATTCGAGTCGTTTCGTTCGCCATCCGTTCCGTTATTGCCTGAGAGATGCCTAACGGACAATGACCGGATGCTGGGATGGCGCGTTGCATATGCAACGACGTTGTGCTTTGCATATGCAATGGAAGACCTCTCCCCCTGCATCTGCGGCCGCCTGAGGCGCGCCTCCCGGGCGCTGACGCGTCACTATGACGACGCCCTGGCCCCGGTCGGGATCACCGTGACCCAGTTTTCGGTCATGCGGACCCTGACGCGGCTGGACCGTCCCACCCTGGCCGAGATGGCGGAAACCACCGCGCACGAGAAAAGCGCCCTGTGGCGCACCCTTCAGCCTCTATCGAAGAAGGGCTGGATCGACGCCGCGGTCCGGGCCGGCGAACGCGGCCAGCGCTTCTCCATGACGCCGGCCGGCCTGGAGAAGCTGAACGACGCCTATCCCCTGTGGCGCGCGCCCAGGCCAGGGTCTCCGAAACCCTGGGCGCGCGGGAAGCCGCCCTGATCGACCTTCTGCGTGAAGTGGAATCCCATGTCTGAGGCCGCGTCCCCGAAACTGTCCAACCGCGCCTGGATCATGATCCTGGCCGGGGCCCTGATCGTCACCCTGTCGATGGGCGTGCGGCAGTCGTTCGGCCTGTTCCTGACGCCGCTGGGGCTCGAGCTGCAGGTCGACCGGCAGACCTTCGGCCTGATCGTCGCCGCCCAGAACCTGCTGTTCGGCCTGCTGCAGCCCTTCGTCGGGGCCTGGGCCGACCGGCATGGCGCGGGCAAGGTCGCGGTGGTCGGCGCCGGGGTCTATGCGGCCGGTCTGGTCATCGCGGCGACGGCGGCCAATGCGCTGGGCCTGGCGGTCGGCTTCGGCGCCCTGGTCGGCCTGGCCATGGCGGGTTGCACCTTCACCGTGATGCTGGGGGCCGTGGGCAAGATCGTCCCGGCCGAGAAACGCACCCTGGCCTTCGGCATCGTCACGGCCGGCGGCTCGCTGGGCCAGTTCCTGGTGGTGCCGGCGGCTCAGGGGCTGATGGACGCCCTGGACTGGCGGCTGACCCTGTTCGTCCTGGCCGGGCTGATCGTCCTGATCGCGCCCCTGGCCCTGGGCGTCGCCGGCAAGCCCCCGGCCGCGATCAGCCAGCAGGACGGCCCGCCCATCGGCGAGGCGCTGAAGGAGGCCTTCGCCGACCGCTCGTTCTGGCTGCTGAACGCCGGCTTCTTCGTCTGCGGCTTCCACATCGCCTTCGTGGGCACCCACCTGCCCGCCTACATCCGTGACGAAGGCCTGCCGGCCAGCGTCGGCGCGGGCGCCCTGGCGCTGATCGGCCTGTTCAACATCGCCGGCTCCTGGCTGTGGGGGGCGTGGGGATCGAAGGGCTCCAAGAAGGGGCTGCTGGCCCTGCTCTACGCCCTGCGCGGCGTCGCCATCGTCCTGTTCCTGCTGATCCCGCTGTCGCCGGCCAGCGTGCTGGCGTTCGCCTCGGCCTTCGGCTTCCTGTGGCTGGGCACCGTGCCCCTGACCAACGGCCTGGTCGCCCAGATCTATGGCCTGCGCCACCTGTCGGCCCTGGGCGGGATCGTCTTCCTGAGCCACCAGGTCGGCGCCTTCCTGGGCGCGTGGCTGGCGGGCGTGGCTTTCGACGTCACCGGCTCGTACGGGCCGGTCTGGATGGTCTCCATCGGCCTGGCGCTGCTGGCCGCGGCGGTCAACCTGCCGATCCGCGAGGCGCCGCTGATCCGGCCCGCTCCCGTCGTGACGGCGGCGGAATGATCCGCAAGCTCGTCATCGGCGGGATCGTGGCGGCCCTGATCGCGGCCGGAGCCTGGCTGTGGAGCCGGAACGGCCTGGCGGTGTTCGTCGACGCCGCCATCGCCTTCTGCACCTAGGTCACTCGTCGCGGGGCAGGACCGAGAAGCCCGCCAGTCCGCTTTCGGCCGACAGCCGGGCGACCAGGCCGTCGACGTCCATCGGCATCGGCCCCTTCACCTTCAGATGATGCTCGTGGACAGAGCCGTCGTGGCTGACGACGTGGCCCAGCCGCACCGCCTTCATGCCGGAGGCGGCGAGCACCTGGCGCACGTGGGCCTCGCCAGGCGTCTCACCCCGCCGCCAGCGCAGCACCACGTCCATCACCCCCACGTGCGGCAGCTTGGCGTCCAGCAGGCGCAGCGCCGCCAGCACCGCCAGGGTCGCCCCCGCGCCCAGCAGGGCTAGGGGCAGCATGCCCACCCCGAACAGCACGCCGATCGCCGAGGTCACCCACAGCGACGCCGCCGTAGTCAGGCCGTGGACCGAGAAGCCCTCGCGGAAGATCACCCCGGCGCAGAGGAAGCCGATGCCGGTCAGCAGGCCGTGGGACATGCGCGTCGGGTCAATGACCACGGTCTGCCCCTTCAGCGCCGTGAACGCCCAGGTCGACTGGTGCATCGCCGCCAGCATCAGCAGGCACGAGGTCAGGCACACCAGGATATGCGTCCGGAACCCCGCCGGATGCCCGTGATAGGTCCGCTCGACGCCGATCAGCCCCCCGGCCGTCATGGCCGCCAGGACCGGCCAGACCAGATTCCAGTCGATCAATGAAATTCGCTCCGCAAACAGACGAATCCCGAGCCTAGGCCCGTCCGCCGGGAGCGATCAAGCGGCTCAGTCGTCCCGTGGGTCCAGCCGATATCCGGTGACCCCGGCGATGCTGCGCAAACGGGCGGCCAGGGCCTTCAGCTCGGGCTCGCCGTCGATCTTCAGGCGGAAGCTGCGCCGGACCGACGCGCCGTCCTCGATCAGTTCGAAACGGTCCGCGCGGCGGCCCCGGTCCAGGCCGCCCAGCGCCGCCTCGACCCGGTCCTCGGCGCCGGGGGCCTCACGCCGCCAGACGACCTCGGCGTCGACCACCGTCTTCTGCGGCATGCGCTGATCGACCAGTCTGAGGATGGCCAGGATGGCGACGGTCAGCGTCGTGCCCGTCACCCCGAGGCCATACAGGCCCGCGCCGAACAACAGGCCCAAGGCCGAGGTGGTCCACAGCGACGCCGCCGTCGTCAGTCCGTGGATCGAGAAGCCGGCCCGGAAGATCACCCCGGCGCACAGGAAGCCGATGCCGGTCAGCACCCCGTGGGCCATCCGGGCCGGATCGGCGACGATCTCGGTCCCCGGCAGCGGCAGGAAGCGCCACGCCCCTTGCGACACCGCCGCCTCCATCAGCAGGGCCGAGGCCAGACAGACCAGGATGTGGGTGCGGAAGCCGGCCGCGCGCCCGCGCCACTCGCGCTCGAAACCGATCAGTCCGCCGGCGACGACGGCGGCGAGAAGCGGAAGGGCGAAGCCGGGCAGGTCGTTCAGGTCCATGGCCATGGCAACGGTCGCGACAGCGCAGCCGTTCCGCGCTAGCGTCCGCCCCTCGCCGAGGAAGGGACCGCCCATGAGCACCGCCGGATCGACCGCCGCCGCCCTCTTCGCCCTGTCGATGCGGAGCGAACGGCGCGGCCGGGCGTGGACGCTGCTCGTCCCGGCGTTGGCCGTCGCGGCCTTCATAGGCGTCGGCCAGGCCCGGGCCCAGGCCGCCGGCCCGCGCCCCGACCAGGCCGCCTTCCGCGACCTCTATGAAGAGCTGGTCGAGACCAACACCACCCTGTCCGAAGGCAGTTGCACCCTGGCGTCCGAGCGGATGGCCGCTCGCCTGGCGGCCGCCGGCTATCCCGCCGCCGACGTCCGGGTGCTGGTCCCCGCCGAGCGGCCGAAGGACGGCAATCTGGCCGCCGTGCTGCGCGGCTCCGACCCCGCGGCCAAGCCGATCCTGCTCTTGGCCCACATCGACGTGGTCGAGGCCCGGCGCGAGGATTGGGTTCGCGATCCCTTCACCCTGGTCGAGGAGGACGGCTATTTCCACGCGCGCGGCGCCCAGGACGACAAAGCCCAGGCCGCCATCTGGGTCGACACCCTGATCCGGCTGAAGCAAGAGGGCTTCACGCCCCGCCGCGACATCAAGATCGCCCTGACCTGCGGCGAGGAGACCTCCAGCACCTTCAACGGCGTGTCGTGGCTGCTGGAGCATCACCCGGACGCCCTTTCGGCCGGGTTCGCCCTGAACGAGGGGGCGCGCGGGCGCCTGGACGCGGAAGGGAACCGCGTGGCGCTGGAGATCCAGGCCGGCGAGAAAATCTATCAGGACTACCGGCTGGAGATCTCCAACCCCGGGGGCCACTCGTCCCGCCCCGTGCCGGACAACGCCATCTATCGGCTGTCGAACGCCCTCTCGCGCCTGGGCGCCCACACCTTCCCGACCGAGGTGAACGACACCGTCGGCGCCTATTTCTTCGCCCTGGCGCCGCTGACCCCGGCGCATGCGGGAGACATGCGGGCGGTGAGGATCTCGGCCTCGCCCGACGCCATCGAGCAGGCGGCGGCGCGGCTCTCGGCGGCTGACCCGGCGTGGAACGCCGTGCTGCGCACCACCTGCGTGGCGACCATGGTCGACGCCGGCCACGCGCCCAACGCCCTGCCCCAGCGCGCCGTCGCCAATGTGAACTGCCGCATCCTGCCGGGCCACTCGCCGCAGGAGGTCCGGGCCGATCTGGAGCGCGTCCTGGCCGATCCCGGCATCGCCGTGACCATTTCGGGCGATATCGACCCGACCTCGCCGCCGCCGCCGCTGTCGCCCGAGATCCTGGATCCCATCGTGGCGGTGGCCGGGCGGATCTGGCCCGGCGTGCCCGTGGTCCCCTCGATGAGCCCCGGCGCCACCGACGGCCGCTTCACCAATGCGGCGGGCGTCCCGACCTACGGCGTCACCGGCCTGTTCGCCGATCCGGACGGCGGCGGCGTGCACGGCCTGAACGAACGCATCCGCGTCCGCTCCCTCTACGAGGGCCGCGACTTCCTGTTCGACCTGGTGAAGGCCTACGCGCGATAGCGTGGCCGTATTGAACCGTTCGGGCGCTCTTCCCGTTCACGCCCGTTGCAGGGGACCCGCGCCTGCGACGGATCGGCCGCCATGCCCGCCCGACACGACCGAAGTCTGACGCCCACGGATTTCTCGGCCCTCAAGACCGAGATTCTCCGCGCCGCCGTGGAGCTGTCCAACGATCAGCTCATGGACCTCACCGACGCCCTGCACAGCGTCATGCGCCTGCGCCGCCCCGGCCGCCCCATCGGCCGGCCGACCGGCTGGCTCGAGGAAGAGTCGCCCTACTTCGGCTGACACGCGGTCATTCGTCGGGCGGCGCGTAGCGGATCGAGAAGTCGACCCGGGACCCGACCGGCGAATCCCGCGTCACCCGAGCCTCGCGCGCCGCCGCCAGGGCGCTGGCGCCGAAACCGTGATCCGGCGGCGTCTCCTGAAGGACGACGCACGGGTTGAGCGAAAAATCCGGCTCGACGAAGCAGCCCAACCGCACCAGGGCGTGGCCGGCGGCGGAACCGCCTTCGGGATAGTCGGGACTGGGCGGAACGGCCCAACGTGGTCCAGCGCCGCCCTCGATCCGCGCCTCTTCGGACGCGACCGGCTCCACGGCCTCGACGGTCTGCGTCTCGACCCGCCGCTCCGGCTTGGGAATGAGGCGCCGTACATCGATGTCGGCGTTGGACGCCGCCCATGCGACCACCGTCCCGACCAGGACCAGGATCGCGATCCCGATCCAGGGCGGGCGCGGCTCCTCGATCAGCGGCGTCCGACGATGGCCGCCGCGCAGGTCCATGGGTCAGCCCGCGTACTTGGCCGCGTCCTCGTCCGAGACGGCCTCGTTCGAATAGACGTTCTGCACATCGTCTTCGGCGTCCAGGGCGTCCAGCAGCTTGAACAGGGTTCCGACCGCGTCGCCGCTCACCGGCACCTCGGACTGCGGCTTCCAGACGATGGCGGTGGACTTCGGGTCGCCCAGCACCTTGGACATCGCCTCGGCCACCTCGTTCAGGTCCTCGAAGGCCGTCCAGATGGTGTGGCCCGGCGCGTCCTCGTAGATGTCGGGCTTGACCAGGTCGCTCTCGACGTCCTGGGCGCCCGCCTCGATGGCCGCCTCCATCACCTGGTCCTCGGTGCCCGCCTCGGCCGGGTAGATGATCTGGCCGACCTTGTCCCACATGAAGGCGACCGAGTTCATCTCGCCCAGCGCCCCGCCGTTCTTCGAGAAGGCGGCGCGGATGTTCGAGCCGGCCCGATTCCGGTTGTCGGTCAGGGCTTCGACGATGATGCCGACGCCGCCGGGTCCCCGGCCCTCGTAGCGGATCTCCTCCATCGTGTCGGCGTCGCCCGACGAGGCCTTGTTGATCGCGCGCTGGATGACGTCCTTGGGCAGGCTTTCGGCCTTGGCGTTGTTGACGGCCAGGCGCAGGCGCGGGTTCATCGCCGGATCCGGCAGGCCCGACTTGGCCGCGACCGTGATGTCGCGCGACAGCTTGGAGAACAGCTTGGAGCGCTGCGCGTCGGCACGCCCCTTGCGGTGCATGATGTTCTTGAACTTGGAATGCCGGCCTTGTGGGTCTCTGTATTGGGCGCTATCGCTCGCCGCGCGGCGGCTCGCTGCTTGAGCGCCGACCGCGGAGAGGAAGCCGCATCTAGCCGATGCGGGACGGAGTGTCACGGCGCCGTCCTTTCCGGAACCGCTCGCCTCGCGCAGGCATTTCCATCAGCGCAACGGGAGCGCCGCCATGACCGCCGAAGACGCCATCTACGAAGCCGAGGGCTATCACGACGACGACCTGCACGAGGCCGACATCGTCGAGTGGTACGAGGCGCGTCCGCTCACCGTCTCGACCTATGTGGCGACCGGGGCGGTGATCGGCGCCTTCGCCTTGGGAGTCCTGACCGCCGTCGGCGCCCTGGCGCTGATGGGCCGCCTGGACGACTAGCTCTTCAGGCTCTCCAGGAAGCCGCGCATCTTGTCGTCCACCGACACCGGCCGCTTGCTTTCGCGGTCGACGTAGACGTGGACGAAATAGCCGACGGCCGCCGCCTCCTGCTCGTTGTTGCGGAACAGGCCGATCTCGTAGCGGACCGAGCTGTCGCCCACGTGGGCGACGCGCACCCCCGCTTCGATCTCGTCTGGAAAGGACGTCGGGGCGAAGTACCGGCAGCCGGTCTCGACCACCAGGCCGATCGTCTTGCCCTCGTGGATGTCCAGGACCCCGTTGACCACCAGCAGCCGGTTCACCGCCGTGTCGAACCACGAATAATAGACCACGTTGTTCACGTGGCCGTAGACGTCGTTGTCCATCCAGCGCGTCGAGATCGCCTGGAAGCGGCGGTAGTCCCCGCGCTTGGTCCGTTCGATGGTCCCGGTCATCTTTCCTCCCTGAGGGGAGGGCGCCAACGCTCGCGACGCGGTCGCTCGCTGCTTGAGCGCGTTCATCGCGCTTCGTCACCCTCCGACTTGATCGGAGGGTCGGGCTTGGCGGACGCGGCGTCAAGCGCCTAGCGTCCGGATATGAGCACGCCGATCCAGACTCGCGCCGCCGTCCTGCGCGCCATGGGCGCCGCCCGTCCCTACGCCGACAGCCGGCCGCTGGCGATCGAGACCGTCACTCTGGACCCGCCCGGCCCCGGCGAGGTCCTGGTCGCCGTCCGCGCCGCGGGCCTGTGCCATTCGGACCTCAGCGTCATCAACGGCGACCGCCCGCGGCCCATGCCCATGGCCCTGGGCCACGAGGCGGCGGGCGTCGTCGAACAGGTGGGGCCGGGCGTCGACGACTTGGTTCACGGCGATCACGTGGTCATGGTCTTCATGCCATCGTGCGGCCACTGCGCGCCCTGCGCCGAAGGCCGCCCCGCCCTGTGCGAGCCGGGCGCCGCCGCCAACGGCAAGGGCGA
>NZ_JBNFOJ010000105.1:0-9571 GCF_057364705.1 Brevundimonas sp. CURTG3B2_SDJG | reverse complement strand
CCGTCGCCGCCGCGGCGGGCGCAGCGACCGTCGCCGCGACCTCGGCCGACAAGCGTCCCGTCTGGAGCGACGCCGGCGACGCCCCCTTCGAGGACGTCGACGAGACCCCGGTCTACGCGCGGGGCAAGAAGGGCAAGAAGAAATCCAAGGGCGGCTCGTCCAGCGAGGGCTGGGAGATCTTCAAGACCATCGCCTTCGCCCTGCTGATCGCCCTGGTGCTGCGCATCTTCCTGTTCCAGCCGTTCACCATCCCGTCGGCCTCGATGGAGCCGAACCTGTACGAGGGCGACTACATCGTCGTCTCGAAGTGGTCGTACGGCTATTCGCGCCACTCGATCCCGTTCAGCCCGCCGATCTTCGAGGGCCGCATCTTCGATCGCGCGCCGCAGCGGGGCGACATCGTCGTCTTCAAGCTGCCGCGCGACAACCGGACCGACTACATCAAGCGTTTGATCGGCCTGCCGGGCGACCGGGTGCAGATGATCAACAACGTCCTGCACATCAACGGCGCCCCGGTCCGCGACGTGGCCGTCACCGCCGAGCAGCTGACCAATCTGTATGGCCAGCAGATCACCCAGGCGAACGAGACCCTGCCGGGCGGCAAGACCTTCCGCATCCAGGACTTCGGCCCGGGCGGCGACCTGGACGACACCCCGGTCTACGAGGTTCCGGCCGGCTTCTACTTCATGATGGGCGACAATCGGGACAACTCGATCGACAGCCGCGTGGACCAGTCGGCCGGCGTCGGCCTGGTCCCCGCCGAGAACCTGATCGGCAAGGCCGAGATCATCCTGTTCTCCTGGTCGCCCGGCGCCTCGCTGTGGAACCCGGTGAGCTGGTTCGCCAAGGTCCGTCCGAGCCGGTTCTTCACCCTGCTCGACTGATGACGGCCAGGACCCCGGATCGTCGGGCCGAGGCGGTCCGCGCCCTCGCGCAGGCCCTCGGCCACGACTTCCGGGACCCGGGCCTGCTGGAGCGGGCCCTGACCCACGCCAGCGTGGGCGAGGGGGCCGAGCGCGACGCGCGCGGGCGGCCCTTCCTGGACAATCAGCGGCTGGAGTTCCTGGGCGACCGGGTCCTGGGGCTGCTGGTCGCCGACCGGCTGATGCGCGACTTCCCCGACGCCGACGAAGGCGAGATGTCCTCGCGCCTGCACGCCCTGGTCGACAAGGCCGCCTGCGCCCACGTCGCCGAACGCCTGGACGTCGGCCCCGCCATGCGACTGTCGCCGGGCGAGGCCAAGCAGGGCGGACGGCGCCGCGAGGGCGTCCTGGGCGACGCCATGGAGGCGATCCTCGCCGCCGTCTGGCTGGACGGCGGGATCGACGCGGTCCGCGCCGTCTTCGACCGGGCCTGGGCCGAAGAACTTTCGGCGCCGCCGAAGCGGTCGCTCAGCAATCCGAAATCCACGCTTCAGGAATGGGCGCTGGCGCAGGGACGGGGGCTCCCGGCCTACCGGATCGTCGACCGGACGGGCTCGGATCACGCCCCGACGTTCACCGTCGAAGTCAGCGTAGCCGGACATGCACCCTTGACCGCACAGGGCCGTTCGCGTCAGGACGCGGAGAAAGCGGCCGCCGTCGGCCTGCTGAAGCGTGAAGGCGTGATTTGACCGAACCCCAAACCCCTGGTCCCGAGAGCCAGCGCGCCGGCTTCGCCGCCATCATCGGCGCGCCCAACGCCGGCAAGTCCACGCTGGTCAACCGGCTGACCGGAACCAAGGTCTCGATCGTGACGCAGAAGGTGCAGACGACGCGCTTTCCGGTGCGCGGCATCGCCATCGTCGGCGACGCCCAGATCGTGCTGGTCGACACCCCGGGGATCTTCAGTCCGCGCCGTCGGCTGGACCGGGCCATGGTCGCCTCGGCCTGGGGCGGAGCCGACGACGCGGACGTGGTCGTCCATCTGGTGGACGCGGCCTCGCACATCGCCGCCGAGGGCCGCGACGGCCAGGCCGCCGACCGTCGGTCGGCCGAGGACACCCAGACCATCATCGCAGCGCTGAAGGCCGCCGGGAAGCAGGTCATCCTGGCCCTGAACAAGATCGACGGCATGCGCCGCGACACCCTGCTGGCCCTGTCCCAGTCGCTGTATGACACCGGCGTCTACAGCGAGGTCTTCATGATCTCGGCGCTCAGCGGCGACGGCGTGGACGACCTGGCCCAACGCCTCGCCCAGGCCATGCCCGAGGGTCCGTGGCTGTATCCCGAGGACCAGTCCGCCGATGTGCCAATGCGCGTCCTGGCCGCCGAGATCACCCGCGAGAAGGTCTATCTGCGAGTCCACGAGGAACTGCCCTATTCGGCGGCAGTCGAGACCACGGCCTTCGACGACCGTCCGGACGGTTCGGCCCGGATCGAGCAGACCATCTACGTCGAGCGCGAGAGCCAGCGCCCCATCGTGCTGGGCAAGGGCGGCCAGACCCTGAAATGGATCGGCCAGAAGTCGCGCGAGAGCTGACTGACCTGCTGGACCGGCCGGTCCACCTGTTCCTAACGGTCAAGGTCGATCCCAAGTGGCAGGATTCACGGGCGCTCTACGCCCAGTTCGGCCTCGACTACGACGTCTGACGCCTTGTTCCACGTTCCCAGACGCGCCGGGAACCATCCCCGGCTGACCTTCGGCCTCCTGATTCTCGTCCTCGCCTTGGCGGCGGCCGGCGTCGGCTGGCTGACCCTGCACCGCCCGCCGCTCGACGTCACGCCCGATCCCCTGCCGCCCCGTCCGCCGGTCGAGGTGGTCCAGGATCTTCCCCAGCTGAAGGCCCAGCTGGACCGCTGGGGCGGATCCGGCGCCTTCACCGGCGGCGTCCTGGTGGCCAAGGGCGACCAGGTGCTGTTCCGCCAGGTCTACGGCTATTCGGACCAGGCCCGGGGCCGGCCGCTGGCGCTGAGTTCCCGCTTCCGCCTGGCCTCGGTCAGCAAGCAGTTCACCGCCGCCGCCATCCTGCGCCTGCAGGACGAGAAGGTCCTGTCGGTCTGGGACCCACTGTGCAAGTGGATCCAGCCGTGCCCCGCGGCCTGGGAGCCCATCCGGCTGCATCACCTCCTGTCGCACACCTCTGGCGTGCCCGACCTGATGGCGCGCCCGGGCTGGGGCGCCCGCCGGGTCACGCCCGCCACGCCGGAGGAGTTGACTGAAGACTCCATGCGGTACGGCCTTCAGTTCCCGCCTGGAACGAAGGTGCGGTACGACAACGCCGGCTACAATCTGCTGGGCGCGGTCGTGGAGAAGGCCAGCGGCATGCCGCTGCACGACTATCTGAGGAAGGCCTTCTTCGAACCGCTGGGCATGGCCGACACCGGCTATGACGACGGCGCCTCCGACGTGGTCATGGGCTACGCCAACCTGTCCGCCGGCGCCCCGACGCCGCAGCCGGACGCCAACGTCAGCATCATCTTCGGCGCCGGCGCGCTGTACTCGACGCTGGACGACCTGCTGGTCTGGGAGCGGGCGCTGCATCGCGGACACGTGCTGTCGCCCAACAGCTATCGCCAGATGATCTCGGACCACGCGCCGGACGGCACGCCGGACGAGCGGGGCAAGCCGCGCCGGCTGTGGGGATACGGCCTCTACGAGAAGAGCCTGGGCAATCAGGTCAGCCCCGACTTCCTGGACCCGCAGATCTATCACACCGGCAGCTGGTCGGGTTTCCGCAACCTGGTGACCTATCAGCCGGACGCCGACGTGGTGGTGATCGTCCTGTCCAACAATTACCACTCGCGCGATGCGGTATTCCTGCTGTCTCAGCAGGGCATGGCCGAGGCCCTGGGGCGGCCGCTTCCCGACCGCCCTGGCCCGCTGATCAGCCCTCGCGGGCCCAGCGTTTGCGCCGCGCCAGCTCGGCCCGGCTGGGCGCGTCCATCTCGAACGAGCCGATCGGCACCGCGCCGGCCCGCTCATAGGTGCTGACCACGACCCCCGTCGTCGAAGGATGGGTCCGCTTCAGCGTCCAGGCGTGCGGCTGGGAGCCGTCGTCGAACAGCCGCTTGCCCCGCCCCAGCACCACGGGGAAGGTCAGGATCGTCAGTTCGTCGATCAGGTCGGCCGCCAGGAGGGTGTGGATGACCTCGCTCGATCCCTGGATCAGCAGGTCGCGGCCATCGGTCGCCTTCAGGTCGCGGACGGCCTGAGCCAGGTCGCCTTCCAGCCGATGGCTGCCGGCCCAGGTTAGGGGCGTCTCCGCCCCCGCTGCGACGAACTTGTCGATGCTGTTGAACTTGCGGCCGATCTCGTCGTCCATGAACGGCCAGTGGGCGGCGAAGATTTCATAGGTCCGGCGGCCCAGCAGAAGGTCGTAGTCCTCGCCCATGGCCTCGTCCATCAGCTGGCCCAGCACCTCGTCCCAGAAGGTGAACGACCACCCTCCAAAGGCGAAGCCGCCGCTCGGGTCCTCCTCGGGGCCGCCCGGCGCCTGCATGACGCCGTCCAGCGAGACGAAGCTCGCGGCTCTGATCCTGCGCATGATCCGATCTCCCTTCCAGGGCCTAGAAGAATCCCGGCGGCATCGGCCGGGTCTGGTCGTCCAGGAACGGCAGGATCATCGCCGCCAGCAGGGCGGGATCGCCGAAGACGTCGATGTGCGAGGCCCCCGGCAGGATGGCCAGGCGGGCCGGCGGCGCCTCGCTCAGGAAGGGCTGGGAGGCGCGCGCCGTGTCGCCGCCGCCGCGCAGGCGGTACAGCTCCACCGCGTGCTCGGGCCGGACGATGTCGTGGTCACCGATGATGATGAAGGTCGGCGAGGTCAGGGCGCGGATCTGTTCGGCGGGCCAGTCCTGGCCGCGGTCCATGACCTTGATCTTGTTGACCACGGAGGCGAAGGCGTCGGGGTTCGGCGCCAGGCGCTTGAACTCCTTCTCCATGACCGTGCCGGCGAAGACCTCGGGCGTGATGCCGTCCATCATCTGGGTGAAGCCGGGCAGGTTGCCCGCCTCGTTGAAGCTGACCGAGGCCAGGACCAGATGCTTGACCCGCTCCGGGTGGCGCAGCGCCAGTTGGAGCGCCGCGCCCGCGCCCATCGAATAGCCGACCACGTCGGCGGCCGGAACGCCGGCGTCGGCCAGGACCACGGCCGCGTCGTCGGCCAGGCCTCATAGGTGATCGGGCCGGGCAGGTCGCCGGTGCGGCCGTGGCCGCGCTGGTCCACCACGATCAGCGGCCGGTCGGTGATCCGGTCGGTCAGCGGCTTCATCGCGTCGATGGACATGAAGGCGCCGTGCAGCACCAGGACGGGCGTCTTGCCCGAGGCCAGGTCGCCGATCACGTGGTAGCGGATCACCCCGCCCTCGACGGCGGCGGCCCGTTCGACCGGCGCGGGCGAGGGCGCCTGTGCGGCGTGGGGCGCCGGGCTTGTAGGCGTCAGGTTCGTAGGGGTCTGGGCCGCGGCGGGCGAGGCGAGGGCTCCTGCGCCGGACATCAGGGCCAGGGCGGCGGCGGAGATCAGAAGACGGTTCGGCATCGGTGCGCTCCTTGGATTGAGGCGTGGAAGATCGATCCCGCGATCGGTCGTCGCGGGCGGTAACGCGTGAACTCGGGTCGGGCCTCAGGCCCGGACGGGCGGTGCGAGGTCTTCGAGCATCTCAGCCGCCCGCCGCCGTAACGGCGCGCAGGTGAGCCTCGAGCTTGTCCAGGCTGCCGGTCCAGCCTTCCTCCATGCCGCTGAGCGGGGCCAGGGCGGTCTCCTCGGCGTGCAGCACCTCGGCCCGGAAACTCATGGCGGTCCGGCCGTCGGGCGTTTCCTCGAACCGGACCGTTTGCTCGACCTTGAACCACAGGGAACCGTCGGGGTGGTTCACCCATGTCCGCGTGGTCAGGCTCTCGGGTTCATCCAGGGCGACGAACTCGCCGTCGAACGGATAGTCGCTTCCGTCCGGGGCGCGCATGACCATGTGGATGGCCCCGCCCGGCCGCACGTCCATGCGGACGACCGGCGTGGTGAAATGCTCCGGAGCCCACCAGACGCCGACATGGGCCGGGTCGGTCCACATCTTCCAGACCAGGGCGCGCGGGGCGTCGAAGGTCCGGTCGATCCGCAGGGTCCTCAGGGCCTCGGGGATGGCGGCGTGGATGGTCATGACGCGACGCTCCGACGGAAGGGGAAGAGGGTCCGCAGGCGCTCGTCCCGCAGCCACAGCCCGCCCCACATGAACAGGCCCAGGTAGAGGCTGAAGAGCTGATGGCTGAACAGGGGGCTGCCGGCGCGGATCTGGGTCGCCATCGCCCCGCCCAGCAGGCCCATGAACAGCACCGCCCCCAGCACATTGGT
This sequence comes from Brevundimonas sp. CURTG3B2_SDJG, assembly GCF_057364705.1. Taxonomy (NCBI): domain Bacteria; kingdom Pseudomonadati; phylum Pseudomonadota; class Alphaproteobacteria; order Caulobacterales; family Caulobacteraceae; genus Brevundimonas; species Brevundimonas sp. CURTG3B2_SDJG. Next base: position 3,306 of record NZ_JBNFOJ010000105.1, on the reverse strand, counting down.
GCGCGGGTAGAGGTACAGGGCCAGGCAGGTCAGCTCGACGATCCCGATCGCGAAGGCGTAGCCCTGCGGCCACCCCAGCTGGGCCATCGTCTCCTCGGCCACTGGCATCCCGGAAAGCTTCGGAAAGACCGAAGCTCCCAGGATGAACAGGGCGAACAGGGCCGTCAGCACGCGGCCCGTCCAGACCATGGGCGAGGCCTTCACTTCGGCAGTTCCGGATTGGTGTTGACCATCCACGGCACGCCGAACTTGTCGATCAGCGAGCCGAAGCCCGGCGACCAGAACGTCGCCTCGAACGGCATCACCACCTTGCCGCCTTCGGACAGGGCGTCGAACCAGGCTCGGGCCTGGGCCCCGTCGTCGGTGTGCAGGGTCACGTCGAAGCCGTTCTTGGGCTTGTCGATGTTCGGGGCCCAGTCCTTGTCCATGTCGGCGCCCATGATCGCCTGGTCGCCGACCTGCAGCCAGGCGTGCATCAGCCAGTCCTTGTACTGCTCACCCATCGGCGGCATGTCGGCAGGCGCCTCGCCGTAGGGCATGGCGGCGATGAGCTCTCCACCCAGGATTTTGGCGTAGAACTCGAAGGCCTGGCGGCACTGGCCCTGGAAGCTGAGGCTGGTCACGATCTTCATGGTCGTTTCTCCCTTGTCGTCGTTGAACGCGTTATCGAATGACGCGCAGCACCGGCTGTCCCAGCGCGGGCTTGCGCAGCAGAAGCCCGGCCCACAACAGCAGCGCGACATAGACGCCGAACAGCAGGCGGGATGGGTCGGTCTGGCCCGCGCCCGAAAGGGCCAGAGCCGTGGTCAGAAGCGCCGCGCCGGCGACGGGCGGTGCGGGGGCAGGGGCGTAGAGGGGCGGCCGCGGCCAGCAGGCCCCAGCCCAGCAAGGCAGGAGGCGCGGCGACCTCGATCCCCGCCTGCAGCAGATCCGGCCGCCCGGCGAGCTTCAGCAGCGCGTCGGCCGTCACGAAGCCCGTGACCAGGCCGCTCAGCACCCGGCCGCACCAGACGAAGGGCGAGGCGGTCATGGCTCCTGGTCCTTCAGGAAGGCCTCCAGCCGCTCGAACGTGCTGGTCCAGCCGTGTTTGTGCCCGGTCAGGCTCTGCTCGGACTTCAGGCCCTCGTGGGTGAAGTCCATGCGGGTCCAGCCGTCGTCGGCGTCGCTGAGCTGAACGGTCACCAGGGTCTCCACCGGCGGGCCGTCCTCGTGCGACTCGTCCCACTTGAAGGTGAAGACCAGACGCTCGTTGGGCACGATCTCGCGATAGACCCCGCCCTGCCACAAATCCTGGCCGGTGTCGGGCGAGCGCAGGCAGACCCGCCACTCGCCGCCGACCTGCAGGTCCTGGCGGGCGCTGACCGCCGGCCATTCGACCGGACCCAGCCACAGCACCAGCACCTCGGGGTTCGTCCAGGCCCGCCACACCAGCGCGCGCGGCGCGTCGAACAGGCGCTGCATGTGCAGGGTCGGGCGGGTGGCGATGTCTTCGACGAGGGTCACGGGCGGGCTCTCAAGCGGGTCCGGTCGACGGCGGGGAAGGGGCTCAGTGGGTTTTCAGCAGCTCGGCCAGCTGGTCGGCGCACGTGCCCCAGCCTTCATGGAAGCCCATGGCCTCGTGCTGCTTCATGGTCTCGGCGTTCCAGTGGCGCGCGGTGGCGACGTATTCGGTCTTGCCGTCGGCCGTCGGGGTCAGTTCGACGGTGGCGACCATGAACGGCTGGCCGGCGGGCTTCCACTCGGGCGTCAGGGCGTCGGTGGTGATCCAGCGCTTGCCCGGCTCGACCGCCAGGAAGACGCCGCTGTTGGGATACACCTCGCCGTCCGGGCCGTGCATGACGAAGTTGAACACGCCGCCGGGACGGGGGTCGATCCTGATGTCCGACAGGGTCCAGGGGCGGGGCGCGAACCACTGCTGCAAGAGCTCCGGCGTCATCCAGGCCTTCCAGATTCGCTCGGGCGTCGCGTCCAGGGTGCGCCGCAGGACCAGGGCGTGCTCGTGGGCCACGCCGTCGGTGTTGCAGGGATTGTTCTCAGTTTCTTGGGCCACTGTCGTCTCCTTTTTGAATCTTCTTCAGGTAGGCGTCGAGGCGGTCGAAGCTGGCGTCCCAGAACCGGCGGTAGTGTTCCAACCAGTCGGCGACACCCTTCAGCGCCATGGGTTCGAGGCGGGCGGGGCGCCACTGCGCCTCTCGCCCCCGGCTGATCAGCCCGGCCTTCTCGAGCACCTTGAGATGCTTCGACACGGCCGGAAGGCTCATGTCGAAGGGCGCGGCCAGGTCGTTGACGCTGGCTTCGCCCTCGCACAGCCGCGCCAGGATGGCCCGACGGGTCGGGTCGGCCAGGGCGGCGAACTTGGCGGAGAGAGGATCGGTTTGCATGGGCCGGGTTCTGTATTGAACGTATCGGTTAAATGAACCAGCCGTCGGTCGTTGTCAACCGTTCGGTTAAATTAAAATCGGCGGCCGTCGCGGACGCCTGACGCTAGGTCGTCGCGCCGGGCTCGGCTAGCGTGGCGGAAGACCTTCCGGAGCTCGTCATGTCCCTGTCGCTGATCGCTCTCGCCGCCCTCGCGATCCAGACCCCTGGCACCACCGCTGAACACGCGGCCGTCGCCCAGGTGCTGGACCGCCTGAACGCGGCCTCGACCGCCGCCGACGGCCCGGCCTATTTCGCCCTGTTCACGCCCGAGGCGCGCTTCGTCGGCACCGACGCGTCGGAGCACTGGACCCTGGCGGAGTTCCGCGCCTTCGCGGAACCCTATTTCTCGCGCGGACAGGGCTGGTCTTACCCGGCCACCGAGCGGACCATCACCATCGCCCCCATCGACTGCCGCTGCATCGCCTGGTTCGAGGAGAAGCTGACCAATTCCAGCTACGGCGAGACCCGCGGTTCGGGCGTTCTGCGCCTGACCCCGGACGGCTGGAAGATCGAGCAGTACGTGCTCAGCTTTTCGGTGCCCAACGACAAGGCCGACGCGGTCGTGGCGGCGATCAAGGCCGCGGACTGACGAACCACCGCCGCACAAGGCGCTGGCGCGGCGGCGCGGCGATCTCTAGGTCCGTGTCATGGATTTCCTCGACGACGCCTTCGTCCTGTCCGCCCGCCCGCACGGCGACACCGGCGTCGTCGCCGAACTGCTGACCGAGACCCACGGCCGCCGGGCCGCCTATGTGGCGGGCGGAGCGTCGCGCCGGATGAAGCCCTTCCTGCAGCCGGGCGCTCGGGTCGCCGTCGAATACCGGGCGCGGACCTCGGATCACCTGGGCTCGGCGCGGCTGGAGCCGGTGGGGGGAGGGGCCCCAG
>NZ_JBNFOJ010000104.1:0-9659 GCF_057364705.1 Brevundimonas sp. CURTG3B2_SDJG | reverse complement strand
CGGGCTCGGGGCGCCGGGCGCAGCCGGCGTGCCGCCGCTTTGGCTGGCCTTCGGGGTCGCGGGCCTGACGATGTTGCTGCTGTTCATGGCCCTGGGCGCCAGCCTGGTGGACCAGCGCCAGGCCCTGCTGCTGGCCCTGCGGGCGGCCGCATGGGCTATTGGGAGATGGACGTGCCCCGCCGGCGGCTCAGCCTGTCCGAGCAGGGCCGCATGCTGCTGGGCTTCGCCCCCGACGCCCCCTTCGATCAGTCCCAGGTCGCCGGCCTGCTGACGCCGGCGAGCGCCGCCTATCGGGCCGTGAACCTGGAACGGGCGATCGCCGAAGGGGCGGACTACGAAGCCGACTACGAACTTCTGGACGGCCGCTGGCTGGAGATCCGCGGCCGCATGCTGCTGGACAACGCAGGCCGCTCGCATCGCCTGGTCGGCACCATCCAGGACGTCACCACCCACCGCGCCGCCTACCAGGCCCTGGCCCGCAGCGAGGCCCGCCAGCGCGTCCTGATCAACGAGCTGAACCACCGCGTGAAGAACACCCTGGCCACGGTCCTGTCGATCGCCTCTCTGACCGCGCGCAAGGCCGAGGACGTCGAGAGTTTCGCCAAGGCCTTCCAGGCGCGCCTGCTGTCCCTTTCGGCCACCCACAACCTGCTGACCGCCGAGGGCTGGCGCCGGGCCGAGCTGCGCGAGATCTTCCGCGCCGAATTCGGCCACTACAACGACGACCAGGTCGTTCTTGACGGCCCCGACCTGTGGCTGGGCGCGCAGGACGTCCTGAACCTGGGCCTGATCGTCCATGAGCTGGCCACCAACGCGGCCAAGTACGGAGCCCTGAGCCGGCCCGAGGGGCGCGTCCGGGTGTCCTGGCGCGCCGAGGGCGACGACCTGCACATCGGCTGGGCCGAGCAGGGGGGCCCGCCGGTGGCCGCGCCGACGCGCACCGGCTTCGGATCAAGGCTGATCTCGTCCAGCGCCGCCGGCTCCGATTTCCGCTACGCGCCCGAGGGGTTCGAGGCCGACATCCGGCTCAGGCTGGCCCGGGACGTGGACATGCTGCCGCTGTAGGCGGTTCAGCCCCGTCCGCGGTAGGTCGGCACGCCCTGGTCGGGCAGCCACAGGCCCTCGGGCGCCGGCCCGGTCTGCCAGAAAACGTCGATGGGGATGCCGCCGCGCGGATACCAGTAGCCGCCGATGCGCAGCCATTTCGGCTCCAGCAGATCGGCCAGCCTGCGGCCGATGGCGACGGTGCAGTCCTCGTGGAAGGCGCCGTGGTTGCGGAAGCTGGTCAGATACAGCTTCAGCGACTTGGACTCGACCAGCCAGGGCCCGGGCGCATAGTCGATGACGATGTGGGCGAAGTCCGGCTGGCCCGTGACCGGGCACAGGCTGGTGAACTCCGGCGCGGTGAAGCGGGCCAGGTACAGCGCATCCGCGTGCGGATTGGGCACCCGCTCCAGCACCGCGGTCTCGGGGCTGGTCGGGGCGGCGGTCTGTTGGCCCAGCTGGTGCAGGCCGGAGGTGTCGGTGGTCATGGCCCTGATCTAGCGGTTAGCCGGTCACGCCGCCAGCGGCGCCACGCCCCGGAACGGCTCGTCCAGGCTGGGCTGCGGCTGGGTGAACCACTTCGGCCCGGCCTCGGTCATATGGAAATGGTCCTCCAGCCGGATGCCGAACCGGCCCGGCACCACGATCATCGGCTCGTTGGAGAAGCACATGCCCACGTCCAGCGCCGTTCGGTCGCCGCGCACCAGGTTCGGCGCCTCGTGGATGTCCAGCCCGATCCCGTGACCGGTGCGGTGCGGCGTCCCTGGCAATTCGTAGTCCGGCCCCAGCCCTTCGGCTTTAAGGAAGACCCGCACGGCGGCGTCCACCGCCTCGCAGGGCTCGCCCAGCCGCGCCGCCTCGAAGGCCGCCGCCTGGGCGCCGTGCTCCAGGTCCCAGATGCGCCGCACCTCCGGATCGGGCTCGCCGAACACATAGGTCCGAGTGATGTCGGCGTTGTAGCCGTCCAGCGCGCAGCCGGTGTCGATCAGGACCACGTCGCCCTCCTTCAGCGCCGGATCGCCCTCCCCGCCATGCGGCAGGGCGGTGTCGGCGCCGAACGACACGATGCAGAAGGTGTTGCCGCCGTCCGCGCCCAGGGCGCGATGCTGGGCGTCGATGAAGGCGACCACCTCGGACGCCCGCACCCCGGCCTGAAGGCTTTCGTGCGCCCGGCGATGCGCCTCCAGCGTCAGCGCCTTGGCCCGGGTCATCAGGGCGATCTCGGCGGCGGACTTGCGTGACCGCAGGGCGGTGGTGAGCGGCCCCGCGCTGGTCAGCCGGTCCGCGCCCAGGACCTCGGCCAGGCCCAGCCAGGCGAACACCGGCGCCTTTTCGTCGACGGCCAGCCGCCCCGTCGGTCCGACCGCGTCGGCCACCAGCGCATACGGGCTTTCATGCTCTTCCCAGGTCAGAAACTCGCCGGGAACACCCACGACGCCGGACACCTTGTCCAGCTCGAACCGGGGGCAGATGTAGGTGAGCGGCTTGCCGGGACGGACCAGGGCTCCGATCAGCCGCTCGGATCGATACCAGGACAGGCCGGTGAAGTAGCGAAGGCTGCTGGTCGCATCCAGCAGGAGGGCGGCGACCCCTTGCGCCTCCATCGCCGCCTCCAGCCGCCGAAGCCGGTCCCGGCGTTCCTGGAGCGAGATCGGCGGCGGGTTCATCGGGGCGGCTCCGAGCGCGTGGCGGGACGCCGTGAGTAGCCTGTCCCGCCGCGCCTCGCCAGCCGGTCCGCCTATCCGAGATGCAGGGCGGGCATCGCCAGCATCCACACCGCCATCGCCACCATCATGACGTTCTCGGTCAGGGACACGAAGCCCAGCGGCACCTTGCTGGACCCACCGACGCAGGCGCATTTCAGCTCGCGCTTGTCGACGTAGACGGCCTTGAACACCGAGATCGCCCCGATGCCCCCGATGAACAGCGCCACCGGCGCGGACAACCAGGTCAGGGCCCCCGCCACCATCAGCGCCCCTGCCCCGAACTCGGCGAACGGGTAGATGTAGCCGTAGGGCACCCACCGCTTGGCCAGCAGGTCGTAGTTCAGGAACATGCTGGAGAAGGACTCGACGTCCTGCAGCTTCAGCATCGCCAGCACGACCATGCTCATGCCGATGAACCACTCCGCCGCCCGGAGGGTGAAGGGCGAACCGGAGGTGGCGTAGCTGACCGCCATCGCCAGCGCCGCCGTCGCCGCGAAGACCGCCATCACGGGGACGTAGCTGGTCTTGTCCGGGTCGCGGACGCCCAGGCCGAAGAACCGGCGCAGGTCGTCGTAGCCGCCGATGCGCTTTCCGTCGATGAAGGTCTGGGGTGTGGTCTTCACCCCGTGCTCGGCCTTGAAGGCGTCCGTCGCCTCGCGCGTCTCCAGCCAGCGGTCATCGACCTGATAGCCCTTGGAGCGGAGCAGATGCCGCGCCTTCAGCCCGTAGGGACAGGTGTGGCTGGGCATGACCATCCGGTACAGGACGGCGGTCTTCTTCGAACTTGAATTCATCATGGGCTCCTTGCGTTCAAACGCGTCGGGCCCCTTATGGCTTCCGTACCATGGTACGGAGTCAAGCGATGAGATCGGCGACCATCGGCGGCCTGGCCGCGCGGCGGCGTGGGGGTCGAGACGATCCGCTACTACCAGCGGCGCGGCCTGCTGCCCGTTCCCGACGGCGGCGACGGCGTGCGCCGCTACGCCGAGGACGACCTGCGCCGCCTGCGCTTCATCCGCGCCTCGCAGGCGGCGGGGTTCACGCTGGAACAGATCGGCGAACTGCTGGCGCTGGACGCCACCGACGACCGCCCCCGCGCTCGCGAACTGGCCCGCGAGCGCATCGCCGCGCTGGACGCCCGCATCGCCGAGCTCCAATCCGCCCGTGACGCCCTGTCCCGCCTGGCCGTCGCCTGCGGCCACGGCTCGGCGGGGCCCTGCCCGATCCTGACGGCGTTCGAGGAGGCGTGAGGGCGGGTTGCGGCGCCTGGCGTCCCAAGGCATGAGGGAGGCGGGATGTGCCGGGGGACATGAAGACATGGGTGCACGTTTTGGAAGGCGGAGAGCCTGGTGCGCACTTTCAGCTGCGGGTCTGGCGCTAATCGCGGCCGGTCCCGCGCCAGCGCAGCAGGCCGAGCGCAAGCCCAAGCCCGGCGCGACCCAGACGCCGCCGCCGGTCATGACGCGCCGACGCCTTGCAGAAACGACCCGACGGCTACACCCGTCGTCGTCGCCATTCCGGGCGTACGGCCGCCGCCCCCGGTGAACCGCTGGCTCATCACCAACCCGTCCTGGGTGCAACCGCCCCAACCCGAATACCCGGCGACGGCGTTCGCCAACGGCGTCGCCGAAGGCCGAGTCACCCTCCGGTGCCTGGCGCTTCCGAACGGGGTGCTCTCGGGCTGCGAGGTCATCGAGGAAACGCCCGCGGGTCAGGGCTTCGCGGCCTCCGTCATCGCCGCGGCGAACCAAGCGCGCATGTGGCCCTGGGCCGTGGACGGCTTCGCCGAGGGCGCCAGGGTGCAGTTCACCACCCGCTTCGTCGCGCCGCCGCCCGTTGAGCCCACACCGGCGCCCTAGGGCGCCACGCTCGCCGCTACGGGAAGCCGTGTCTGTCTGGTTCGGTCCGCCCCGCGCTTTTCCCCATTTGCTTTCCCCCGGGACAGCCCGCTATCCGTAGCGAAAGACAACTCGGGGACATCGCCATGGCCATTCCGGCTTCGCTGCAAAAGGGACTGACGCTGCCGGTGATCGCGGCGCCCATGTTCCTGGTCTCCGGGCCGGACATCGTGGTCGAAGCCTGCAACGCCGGGGTCATCGGCACCTTCCCGTCGCTGAACCAGCGCACCACCGAGGGCTATCGGGAGTGGCTGCACGACATCAAAGGCCGGTTGAAGCCCGACGCCGCGCCGTTCGGCGTCAACCACATCATCCATCCGACCAATAGCCGCCTGATGGCCGACATGATGGTCTCGGTCGAGGAGAAGGTGCCGCTGATCATCACCTCGCTGGGGGCCGTCCGCGACGTGGTCGACGCCGTCCACGGCTACGGCGGCGTGGTCTTCCACGACATCGCCAACGTGCGTCACGCCCGAAAGGCCGCCCAGGCCGGGGTCGACGGCCTGATCCTGGTGGCCAACGGCGCCGGCGGCCACGCCGGCGTGGTCAATCCCTTCGCCCTGGTCGAGGAGGTGCGGTCCTTCTTCGACGGGACCATCATCCTGTCGGGCTGCCTCTCCACCGGCTCCGACGTCGCCGCCGCCCTGATGATGGGCGCCGACTTCGCCTACATGGGCACCCGCTTCATCGCCACGACCGAAAGTCAGGCCCAGACCCACTACAAAGACATGATCGTCCAGTCCGGCTCGGCCGACATCACCTACACCCCGGCGGTCTCGGGCATCCCGGCCAACTTCCTGACCCCGTCGCTGGTCGAGAACGGCATCGATCCGAAGTCCCTGCCCGAGCACAAGCTGGACATGGGCGAGGAGGCCAAGGCCTGGAAGACCGTCTGGTCCGCCGGCCAGGGCGCGGGCGCCATCCACGACATCCTGCCCACGGCCCAGCTTGTTGATCGGCTCAAGGACGAGTTTTCGCGAGCTTGTGACAAATTCGACAAGAAGCGGCTCTAGACAGCGCCTCGTTTCAACGAGGCCGACCGATGCTCCGCACCCTGACGACCGCCGCCCTCGCGGCGACCGCCCTGCTCGCCTGCGCCTCGGCCGCCTCGGCCCAGGACCGCGATCCCTGGTCCTTCTCGTTCGGCGCGACGACCGACAATCGCTCCAAGGACGCCTCCAAGTCCGACGGCGAGGCCTCGGTCTGGGGCGAGGCCCAGTGGGAAAGCGCCAGCGGCCTGTTCTACGCCGGCCCGGCCTTCGAGACGATCAAGGCCTCGACCGGCTCGGACCTGGAGGTCTCGCTCAACGTCGGCATGCGTCCTGAGATCGCGGGCTTCGACCTGGACCTCAACGCCGAGCACAAGTGGCAGGTCGACGCCAATCCGGGCACGGACGATGACGCCTGGGAGTTCACCGCCGACGTCAAGCGCTCTATCGGCCCCGCCAGCGCCCGCGTCCGCCTGCAGCATTCGCCGGACGGCACGGGTTCGACCGAGGCCTGGACCTGGGTCGCCGGCCGCGTGGGCTGGGACTTCACCGACAAGCTCACCGGAACCGCCGAGATCGGCCGGCGGGAGCAGGACAACAGCGTCGACTACACCGGCTGGAACGTCGGCTTCACCTACGCCCTGACCCGCAACATCGAAGGCGAGCTGCGCTATCACGCCACCGACGCCGACGTTCCGGGCGAGCAGTATGCCGACGCCCTGGTCGCGGGGATCAGCTTCGCCTTCTGAGGCCCGGCCGTTCGCGAGGCCGCCGGGGATCGGCTGGGCGTTCCAGGCGTTGATGGGACGTGCCCCCGTTTTCATCGACAAGCTCGCTCCGCCCCACCACCATCGAACGCGCCTATGAGCTCGCCCGCAGCGGCGCCTGCCGCACCGTGGGCGACTTGAAGCAGAGGCTCTCCGCCGAAGGCTACGAGCGCGTCCAGGACGCCCTCTACGGGCCCGCCCTGACCGCCGCCCTGCGCAAGCTGTGCCAGGAGCACTACGTCGCTCCGGCCGAAGACGACGTGGCGCCTTGAACGGCATCCGCCTTGCTTTCGCCCCGTCGGCGGTTCAAAAGACGTGACGTCGATCTCTCTGCGAAACGCCACCCTCTGCTCGCACTGAGGTCTAGCCGCTCCCATTCAGACCCGACAGGCCTCCAGGGGCTCTTCCCTGCGGCCAACGCCAAACGGAGGTCTAAAATGGCTACCGGCACTGTGAAATGGTTCAACTCCACCAAGGGCTACGGCTTCATCCAGCCCGACGACGGCGGCAAGGACGTCTTCGTGCACATCTCGGCCGTCGAGGCCGCCGGCCTGCGCGGCCTGGATGAAAACCAGAAGGTCTCCTACGAACTCGAGCGCGACCGTCGCTCGGGCAAGGAATCGGCTGGTCAGCTGAAGGCTGAAGGCTGATCCCCAGCGCCGGTCTCCGGCGCCAGGACTTCGACGCGGCGAGGGCGAGAGCCTTCGCCGCCGTTTTCGTTGGACCGGTCCGGTCTTCAGCGCTCCGCGTCCCGCAGGGCCGCGCGCGTCGCCGGGTGTCTGATCTCCGCCAGCGGAAGGGCGGTCGCCGCGGTGTTTCGGGCCGGGTTGGCGGCATAGACGACGAACACCTGGTTCAGCCGCGCCGATTCCAGACCGCTCGGCGTGCAGCTGACGTACAGGTCCCGGAACTCGAACGAAGGCGGCAACGCCTCTTGTCCCTTAAGGGCCAGCAACGGCCTCAGCGTGACCCGGATGTGATCGTCCAGCGAGGGCGGCGGAGGCACTTCTCCGGGGCCCGCCTGTTCCGGCGGATCTTCAGATCGAACGTCGGTCACGGCCGCGGTGAAGACCTGCTCGGCTCCCGACCACAGCTGTTCCTGAACTTCCCCGTCCCTCGCCGCCCGCTCCTGGGCGGTCATGGGCAGAGGCGTCAGGCAGGCGGACGCGACGCCGGGAGCCGCCAGGGCCAATCCCAGGCCCAGGCCCAAGCTCAGCGTCGTCGCGCGGGTGAACAGTTTGGATCGCGGCATGGCGTCAGTTTCCGGGCTGATAGGGAAAACGGGGTGCGGGTTGGAGCCAGCCCAGCCGGGCCATGGCCCGGATGGCCTCCGGATCGCGGACCTCGCCGTAGATCTGGGTCCAGATATCGTCGGCCGAGGCGGCGAGGCGGTCGTCGCATAGACGATGAATCTCTGATCCGCCCCTCCGTAGCTCTCTTCAATGTCCAGGAAGTCGCGGCCGCAGCGCCGGTCCGTCGCGTTGAATCGTAGCGACAGCGTCGCTGGAAGCGCCTCGCCCTTCAGCACGACCAGCGGCGCCAGCTTCAGGTTCTCCTGAGTGGACCCGTCCGGGCCGTCCCGCGTCAGGTCCCATTCCACGACCTCGGCCAGGTAGACCAGGGGCGAGGCCGCCCAGGCGTCCGTTTGGCGCTCGGTGATGACGGCGATGCGCTCTTCGGGGGATGGAAGCGCTTCCAGTCGGCAGGCCGAGGCGGCGGTCGGCGTCAGCGACGCCGCCGACAGGATGAGGCTCAGGACAAGGATCGAGCGCTTCATCGTGGGTCCTTCGCCGTGATCTCGCCCGCAGCTTCCCGCGCGGCTCGACCCGCACCAACTGTCCGGACCTGACGGCGGCCGGCGTCAGTTCCCGCGTCGCGCCTGGCGGGCCGCCGCCTCCCAGGCCGACCGGGTCGCCCGGTCTTGAAGGTCCTCGACCCGGACCGTGTCGATCCGCCCCCGCAGCGGCGGCATGTCGGGACGCGCATAGACGATGTAGCGCGACCCCAGTCCGGTCTGGACCGTATGGTCCCGCCACAGCGGCGGCGTGCACATCACCTCGTCCAACGGCCTGAAGCTCAACTCCACAGGCTCCGTCGCCTCCGGCCCCTTCAGCGTCAGTAATGGCGTCAAGCGAACCCGCGTGGTGGGCCGTTCGACCTCGGAGGAGCCCGAGGGAGACACGTCCGTCGTGGCCGGGTCCGGCGACCAGCTCGTCGCCACCTCCGTCGCTTCCGCCAGATAGACCTGGGTCGCGTTGTTCCAATATCCAGCGTGATACCGCCGGACCTGTTCCGCCTGCTGTTCCGGCGTGTCGATCGACGGCAGGCAGGCCCGGGCCTCGCCGCTGGCGAACAGGCCCAGCGCCAGCGCGGCGGCGGCGAAGCAAGCGGCCTTGTGCGTGATCATCGGCCTTCCCTTCCCCTCGCCGCACGCAGCGCCCGCCGCGTGGCCGGGTCGCCCAGCATGCGCGCCGACACGACCAGCGTCCGGCTCTGGGCCGTCGGCGGAACGGTGAAGGCGTAGACGACGAACTCGTCCCCGACCGCGGCGCCGTCCGCGACGTTCAGGCCGTGATAGAGCAGGCATTCGCCCCGCGACGGGACCGGCGGCATGGCGATCACCGGCGGCGCGGCCTCGCCCTTCAGAACCAGAACCGGCGTCAGCTCGAAATGTTCGTAGCCGCGCCCCGTCCCGGTCACCCGCGCCAGATACACCAGCGGCGCTTCCGCCCATGCCTGGCCCTCGATCTCGGCGTCGGCGGCCCGCACCTCGGCCGGCAGGGGATGGCTCACCGCGCAGGCCGAGGCGGCGAAAGGTGTGCCGACGGACACGCCCGCGACGATGGCGACGATGGCGAAAATTCTCTTCCAATCAGACATGACGTCCATCTTCTCCATCTATCCGGTCAAGGGCGTTCGGTTCCGGCCGCTCGCGCCGCGGCCACCGCCTCGCGTGTGGCGGGGTCGCCCAGGTCGGCCGCCCGCGCGAAGAAGGTCGAGGCGCCGGTCGCCGTCTCGGGGAAGGCGTAGACGACGTATTCGTCGCCCACCGCCATCTCGGGCCCGACGAATCGGCGACACAGGGACCGGCTCATGGGCATGCTCACCGCCGCGGGCAGGGTCTCTCCCTTCATCAGCAGAGACGGAGCCAGTCGCGCGGCCGGCCGCGGCCTCGAGCTCGGTCACCCGGGCCAGATAGACCACCGGTGCGGACCGCCAGAGGTCGCCCTCGAAGCGGGCGGCCTGGGCGCGGTC
>NZ_JBNFOJ010000103.1:0-9688 GCF_057364705.1 Brevundimonas sp. CURTG3B2_SDJG | reverse complement strand
GCCGTCCGCTACGGCGGCGAGGAGATGGCCGTGATCCTGCCCGGCACCCCCGCCGCCGGCGCCGCGCGAGTGGCCCGCACCCTCAAGGCCGCCATCGAGACCCTGGGCGTGCCCCACGTCGGAAGCGCCAAGGGCGTCCTGACCGCCAGCCTGGGCGTCGCCACGGCCGCCGGCCCTGTCGGGCGGACTATCGCCATGCCCGACGGCCTGCTGATCGGGGCGGACGGCGCACTGTATCGCGCCAAGAACAACGGGCGGAACCGGGTGGAGACGGTGGTGCTGCTGGCGCCGCGGGGGGATCGGCGGGCGGCCTAGGGCGTGCACTTACAGGTCCGGCGAGGTCCGCCGTCGCGCACGAAGCCAAAGCCCGCGGTCGGCCCGCAGCGGACCTTAGAAAAAGGCGAGTCTGCCTCCCCGAGGGCGATGATGGATGTCGCCTTGCCCCGGTGAGAGAAGCTGCCCTGCCAACCTTCGTAGCCAGAGGAGTTGTTGACGACATCGAGACGCAAGTCGTTCGAGAACCGGAGGCATAAGTCCGCGGTCAACCGGTCTACGGTCGCGGAGATTACTGTGGCCCCGCTGAGCAGAGCGTTCGCATTGTTCTCGGCATCGACAGGCTCCGGCAAACCAAATCGCTGCCCGTCGTCCTCGTCGGTAAGTGCGATCCCGTCCGGTGAAATCAATCGCCAGTGACAGCCAACTGCAAAGCCGGTGTCATCCTGGAGATCAAACGCCCAATCCGACTCCCGACGTTCAGCGCGGCATGGTCGTCCAACTGCCGCTGCTTCGAAGGCGAGTGCAAGGTCGTCCATAGAGCATCTCCAAGATGGGTCGGAGCCTACTGCATGAGCGTCTGCTTTCCACCCATCGCCGACATTCTGAAGGTCCACTCTCGTGAGCACACGACCTCGGCTTCCCCGCCTTGCCCCGCGCCGGCTTTTCCCCTATACGCGCCCGCTTTCCAGGGCTTCGGTCCCGGCGCGGAGTTCCAAAGGGTTCGGGAAGTCATCCCGGCCGCCGCTTCGGGAACCATCGTGGAACGGACTGAACCCGGTCCGATCCGCGCCGGCGTCCACAAGGGAGACCACCGCATGGCTCTTTACGAGCACACGGTCATGTCGCGCCAGGATATCTCCGCGCAGCAGGCCGAAGCGCTGAACGACACCATCAAGGCTCTGATCGAGGAAAACGGCGGCGCGTCGCCAAGATCGAGTACTGGGGTCTGCGCAACCTGACCTACCGGGTCAAGAAGAACCGCAAGGCGCACTATTCGCTGCTCGCGATCGACGCCCCCGCGGCCGCCATGGCCGAGGTCGAGCGTCAGCTGTCGATCAACGAAGACGTGCTGCGCTGGCTGACGGTCCGCGTCGAGGAGCTCGACCTGGAGCTGTCGCCGCTGCTGGCCCGCCGCGAGCGTGAACGTGAGCGCGAGCGCGAGCGCGGTCCCCGCGACGACGCCGCCGCCGAAGCCGCCTTCTAAGGAACCCGGAACATGACCGACACCACCGCCCCGATCCCGGGCGCGCCGGCCGGCTCCGGCCCGGCCCGCCGCCCGTTCTACCGCCGCCGCAAGGTGTGCCCGTTCTCCGGCCCGAACGCGCCGAAGATCGACTACAAGGACGTCAAGCTGCTGCAGCGCTACATCAGCGAACGCGGCAAGATCGTCCCGTCGCGCATCACGGCCGTCTCCCAGAAGAAGCAGCGCGAACTGGCCAAGGCCATCAAGCGCGCCCGCTACCTGGCCCTCCTGCCCTACGTGGTGAAGTAAGATGAAGGTCGTTCTGCTGGAACGCGTCGATAACCTCGGCGCCATCGGCGACGTCGTCACTGTCAAGGACGGCTTCGCCCGCAACTTCCTTCTGCCGCGCGACAAGGCCCGCCGGGCCACCGCCGCCAACCTGAAGGCCTTCGAACTCGACCGCGCCGCCATCGAGCAGCGCAACGAGAAGAACAAGGCCGAAGCGCAGAAGATCGCCGACAAGATCGACGGCCAGACCTACGTCATGATCCGCCAGGCGGGCGAGACCGGTCAGCTGTACGGTTCGGTCGCCGGCCGCGACGTCGCCGAGGCCGTCCAGGCCGAAGGCGGCAAGGTCGAGCGCTCGCAGGTCGTGCTCAACACCGCGATCAAGACGCTGGGCGTCCACGACGTGCTGGTCCGCCTGCACGCCGAGGTCTCGGCCACGGTCAAGATCAACGTGGCGCGTTCGGCCGAAGAAGCCGAGCGCCAGGCCCGCGGCGAGGACGTGATCAAGTCGCCTACGACGCCGACCGTGAAGTCGCCGCCGAACAGGCCGCGGACATGGTCGCCGGCGGCGCCGGCCAACAGGAAGGCCTCGGAACCGAGGCTTGATCTGATCGTCCTCCAAGACGAACCGTCGACGGCGGCGCGGATCCCTCCGCGCCGCCGTTTCGTTCCGGGACCCTGGCGCGTCAGGAAAGGAGAGTAGGTCCCCGTCTCGCCCGGCGTAGGATGCCGCAACGCCGGAGAGACGCCATGATCGACCGCCTGTTCGCCCCGCTCGTCGCCCTGGCGGCCCTGGCCGCCTGCGCCGGCGCCCCCGAACCCAAGATGACGGTCGAGGAGTTCCTGGCCCTCAACCAGCAGGTCAACCGAAACTCCGCCGCCCACCTGCAGCCCGACACCCGACGGATGGTGAAGGCCGGGGAAGACGCCGTCGTCGCCGTCCGCGAAGCTCAGGACGCGGCGCGGCGCGCGGGGCATCGCCCGCCGAACTGCCTGCCCGACACGCAGGCGCTGACGTCGAACGACATCGTCGCGGCGCTCGACGCGCTGGAGATGCCGGCGGAGCTTCGGGCGACCGAGACCCTGGAGGATGCGCTGCTGACTTGGGCCGAGCGGACCTATCCCTGTTTCGGCTAGGCTGGTCACGCCGCATCCGTTGAGGATCGGTGGTTTCACCAACGCGCGTCATGGCCGGGCTTGTCCCGGCCATCCATAAACGCCTTCCGGAGGCGAAGCGCCGCGGTTGAGCCAAGCTGGCGCCAGTCGGAGATCCTCGATGGCCGGGACAAGCCCGGCCATGACGGGTGGGACGATGATATTTTTATGTCGGTCCCTTGACGGTGTTCTGCTGCACCGCAATATCTGAACCGGCTCATCGAGACCGGCTGAGGGAAAAGGCCCTTGGACGCCGGGGCAACCTGCGGACCTCCGTAAGGTGCCAACTCCTTCGGGACCCTTCCCCGGGTCGCGGCAGATGAGAGGACCGGCGAAGCCCGGAATCCCTCTTTTTGTCACCGAAGCGGTTCCCGATCGAGCGGGAGACGACCATGCGTGACCTCACGCCTCATTCCCCGACCGTCCTCGCCGCCGGCATGCGCGCCCGGCGCACCGGCCCCATGCGATGTCGACGTTCGCTGTAACCGGCTGACCCTCTGCCGGCGACGTCGCGACCTGACTTCAACAAAACCGCAAAGCCCCATCGGCGATCGCTGCGCGCGACGCCGCGCGGCCCTCTGCGTCTCATCGAGAACAAGAAAATGATCCGCACCTCTCTCCGCATCGCCCTGTTCGCCGCCGCCTCGGCCCCGGCCCTGCTGGCCGGCGCCGCCGTCGCCCAGAGCCCTTCCCTTCCGGCCGCGCCCCAGGAGGAAACCACCGTCATCGACGAAGTGGTGGTCACCGGCACCCGCGCGCCCAACCGCTCGCGCCTGGACACCCTAGCCCCCGTCGACGTGGTCACCGCCGAGGACCTGCAGAACCGCGGCACCACCGAACTGGCCGCCGCCCTCGCCCAGGCCGTGCCGTCGCTCACCTTCCAGCGTCCGGCGGTCGTCGACGGCACCGACTCCATCCGCCCCGCCACCCTGCGCGGCCTGTCGCCCGACCAGACCCTGGTCCTAGTCAACAGCACGCGGCGCCACGCCTCGGCCCTGGTCAACGTCAACGGTTCGGTCGGACGCGGCTCGGCGGCGGTCGACCTGAACACCATCCCCTCAGGCGCCCTGGAGCGCGTCGAAGTGCTGCGCGACGGGGCGTCGGCCCAGTACGGCTCGGACGCCATCGCCGGCGTGGTGAACCTGCGCCTGCGCGAGGCGGACAGCGGCGGCGGCGCGACGCTCACGCTTGGCCAGTACTATACGACCGTCGACACCGCCCGCGCGGGCGGCGGACATCGAGGATGGCGGGACCCTGACCGCCTCGGCCTGGCAGGGCTTCCGGCTGGGGTCCGAGGGCTTCCTGACCCTGAGCGCGGAGTACCTTCAGCGGGACCCGACCAACCGCTCGGACCTGGATCCGCGCGTGACGCCCGCCGCAGTCACCGCCCGCTTCGGCGATCCCGAGGTCGAGCAGTGGACCGTGTTCGCCAACGCCGGCGCGCCGCTGGGTAATGGGTGGGAAGCCTACGGCTGGGCCGGCTATCAGGACCGCGACAGCGAAAGCGCCGCCTTCCCGCGTCTGGCCAATAACACCAACAACGTCCCGGCCATCTATCCGAACGGCTTCCTGCCCAAGATCGCCATCAACTCGCAGGACGTGTCGCTGGCGGGAGGGCTGCGCGGGTCCGTCGGCGGCTGGGACGCGGACGTGAACCTGGTCTACGGCCGCAACGCCCTGGATTTCCGGACGGAGGATTCGCTGAACGCCACCTATGGCGCCGCCTCGCCGACCAGTTTCGATTCCGGCTCGCTGATCTACGACCAGCTGGTCCTGGGCGCGGATTTCACGCGGCAGTTCGAGGTCGGCCTTTACGCCCCCCTGAACGTCGCAGTGGGCCTGGAGGCCCGCCGCGAGACCTATGAGATCCAGGCTGGCCAGCCCGAATCCTGGAACCGCGGTCCGCTGGGCGGGAACACGGCGCTGGCGGGCGGCGCCCAGGGCTTCGTCGGCTTCCAGCCCTCCAACGAAGTGGACGAGGACCGCACCGCCGTCGGCGTCTATGTCGACGTCGAGGCCCCCGTAACGGAGCAGTTCACCATCGCCGGCGCCGTCCGCTTCGAGGACTATTCCGACTTCGGGAACTCGACTACGGGCAAGATCTCGGCGCGCTACGACTTCACGCCGTCCTTCGCCCTCAGGGGTTCGGTCTCGACCGGCTTCCGGGCGCCGTCGCTGCAGCAGTCCTACTTCACCTCGACCGCCTCGGTGATCCAGAACGGCGCGGTGGTGGAGACCGGCACCTTCCCGGCCACCAGCCCGGTCGCGCGGCTGCTGGGCGGCCAGCCGCTGGATGCCGAAACCTCGACCAACTACACGCTCGGCGCCGTGTTCCGCTTCGGCGACTTCGACCTGACGATCGACGCCTATCAGATCGACATCGAGGACCAGATCGTTCTGTCGGAACTGTTGGCGGGCCGCAACTCCGCCGGCGTGATCGTCAACCCGGCGGTGGCCGCCATTCTGGACCCGTTGGGCATCCAGGCCGCGCGCTTCTTCGTCAACGGGGTCGAGACGAGCACCCAGGGGATCGACGTGGTCGGCCGCTATCGCCTGAACACCGAGACCTACGGCGACTGGGACTTCACGGTCGCCGCCAACGTCAACGACGTCTCGGTCGACCGCTTCCCGACCTCGACCTCCACCCTGCCCTCGCCGCCGCCGCTGTTCAGCCGCCAGCGCATCCTGACCATCGAGGAGGGCACGCCCGACACCAAGGTCTCGGCCAACGCCGACTGGAGCTATGGGCGCTGGGGCCTGACCGCCCGGACGACCTACTACGCCAGCGTGCTGCAGCCCGGGTCGACCGCGGCGGGCGACTACTCCACCGGCGACAAGACCGTGTTCGACTTCGAAGGCCGGTTCCAGCCCAACGATCGGATCACCCTGGCCCTGGGCGTCGACAACGCCTTCGACGAATACCCGGACGCCGTGCCCGAGACGCTGAACAGCAACGGCGTGCTGGGCTTCCCATACTACTCGCCGTTCGGCTTCAACGGGCGCTTCGTCTACGCCCGCGTCGGTTTGAACTGGTGAGTGGAGGCGGCGCGGGCGGCCCCTCCCCCGCCCGCGCCGCCGACCGTTGTTTCGCCGCAAACTTCGCGGCAAGCTGAGCCGTTCGAGGGAGAGGTCTTCATGCGTGCGGTCGTCGTCGCGGTTCTCGCCGCCTGTCTGTTCGCCGGTTCGGCCTCGGCCCAGTCAGGAATGACGCTGGACGATTTCGTCACCCGGGCGAACCGGATCCCGATGAACCCCTCGGCCATGCTGCGGCCGGACACCCACCGGCTGAAGGGGCGAGGCCGAGCGGGCCTTCCGCACGGTCGGAGGCGAGATCGACGCAGCGCGCGCCGCCGGCCGGACGCCGCCCGCCTGCCCGCCCGAGCGGATCAACCTCAACATTCCTCAGTTCCTGGCTCATCTGAACGGCATCCCGCAGGCGCGCCGCCAGCGGATGAGCGTCACCGACGGCGTCCGCGCCTGGATGGCGTCGCGCTATCCCTGCGCGAGCTGAGCCGTTAACTGATCCGTCAGCGGAATTTCGGCCGCATCCACAGGCGCAGGATTCTGTCCCCGCCGAAGGATACGACCGAGCATGACGTAGCTTGGGCGCATGGGGCATGAGATGACCCCGATGAACGCCTTCGCCCCCGTCAGCTTCCCGTCCCCGATGGATCCCGGCTCCGTCCCCTCCCTGCCCCACAATCTGGAGGCGGAACAGGCGCTGCTGGGCTCGCTCATGTTCGACAACGCCGTCTTCGAACGGCTCAGCGACCGCCTGCGCGGCAGCCATTTCTACGAGCCCTTCCACCAGCGACTCTACGACGCGATCGAGGACCACATCCGCCAGGGCATGCTGGCCGAGCCGACCATCCTGATGGAGCGCTTCAAGCAGGACCCGGCCTTCCAGGAGTTCGGCGGCCTGCGCTACCTGGCCGACCTGGTCGACCGGGCCCCGCCGGCGGCCAATGCGCCGGACTACGCCCGGGTGGTTTACGACCTGGCGCTGCGCCGCGACCTGATCCGCATCGGCGGCGAGATCATCAAGGAGGCGCCCCAGCCCGAGACCGCGGCCATCGACCAGATCGAGAGCGCCGAGCAGCAGCTCTACACCCTGGCCGAGACCGGCAAGCCGTCATCGGGCTTCGTCAGCTTCAGCCACGCCCTCAGCGGCGCGGTGCAGATGGCCGCCGAGGCCTATCAGCGCGACGGCAAGCTGGCCGGCCTGGCGACCAACCTGGACGACCTGGACCAGAAGCTGGGCGGCCTGCATCCGTCCGACCTGCTGATCCTCGCGGGCCGTCCGTCGATGGGCAAGACGGCGCTTGCCACCAACATCGCCTTCAACGTCGCCCGCAATTACCGCTGGGAGCCGACGCCGGAGGGCCGCAAGACGGTGAGCGGCGGCGTGGTCGCCTTCTACTCGCTGGAAATGAGCGCCGAACAGCTGGCCATGCGGATCCTGGCCGACGCCTCGGGCGTGTCCTCGGACAAGCTGCGCAAGGGCGAGATCAACGCCTCGGACTTCGGCAAGATCCGCGAGGCGGCGGTCGAGATCGGCGAGAGCCCGCTGTTCATCGACGCCACCGGCGGCCTGTCGATCTCCAAGCTGGCCGCCGCGCGCGCCGGCTGAAGCGCCAGGACCACGGCCTGGACCTGATCATCGTCGACTACCTTCAGCTGGTGACCACCGGCGAGGGCAACAGCCAGAAGAACCGCGTGCAAGAGGTCTCCGAGATCACCGGCGGCCTGAAGGCCCTGGCCAAGGAGCTGTCGGTGCCGATCATCGCCCTGTCGCAGCTCTCGCGTCAGGTCGAACAGCGCGAGGACAAGCGGCCCCAGCTGTCGGATCTGCGGGAATCGGGCTCGATCGAACAGGACGCCGACTGCGTCATGTTCGTGTACCGCGAAAGCTACTACCTGGGCCGCGCCGAGCCTCGCGAAGGCTCGCCCGAACACCTGCAGTGGCAGGAGGACATGGATCGCCTGCGCAACCAGGCCGAGGTGGTCATCGGCAAGCAGCGTCACGGCCCCATCGGCATCGTCAAGCTGAGCTTCGACGCCGACACGACCAAGTTCGGCAACCTGGCTCACGGGAACCGCTACGACAGCTACGGCGACTGATCCGCGCAGGGCGCGTCCCGGCCCTTGCCCCGAGATTGACACAATCCGGCCCGTCGGAGATAGGCTTGGGCGTTAACCTGTTCCGGGAGGGGACAGGCCTGGGGGATTACCTATGCGAGTTCTCGTCTGCGCGCTCGGCGCGCTGTCCCTGGCCGCGTGCGCGACGACGCCCGTGCCCAACGCCCGTCCGCTGAACGACGGCCAGATCGCGGCGATGGGGCCGACAACCTTCGCCGTGTCGGAAGACAACCACGGCGTGGGCAAGACCTGGTTCGCCCAGGACAGCTCCGCCGCCGGCGCCAGCTACGGCCTGATCGGGGCGCTGGTCTCGGCCACCCTGGACGCCATCGTCAACTCCTTCCCCGCCCGCCGGGCCACCCAGGCCGCCGACGAGATCGCCGAGGTGATGCCGGTCGACGCGCTGAACGCCTCGCTGGCCGAACATTTCCGACGCCAGATCGACGCGGACGGCGGCCCGGGCGTGGTCGTCGCCGACGTCTCGACCGTTCAGAAGCTGACCGCGCCGGGGGTCGTCAACGATGCGGTGGAGGTCGCCGCCTCCTATCGCCTGTCGGAGGACGCCACCACCCTGCAGGTGATCGTGTCGCTGAGCTATCAGAACCCAGAAATTCCCTACGCCACGCCCTACGCCTTCGAGGGGTCGCCGCCGAAGACCGAGCTGACCGGGCCGACGTACCGGAACACCTTCACCTACTCCTCGCGCCAGCTGCCCGTGCCGGTGCTCACGCCCGAGCTGCGCGAGCGCCTGATCGCCTCGGTCCAGGACAGCGCCCGCGACGAGTCCGGCGCCCTGCCGGCCGAAGGCACCGACGCCTTCAAGCAGATGACCAAGGAGATCGAGCAGGCCACCGACGACAACCTGACCAAGGGCGAGATCGCGATCTTCCTGACCCGCGAGTGGATCAAGGACAACGGCGCTCTCCTGCGCGCCGAGGTCGACAACGCCCACGCCCTGATCGCGCGCTACGCACTGATCGACCTGAACCGCACCGCCGTTCCCAGCCTGGAAGGTCAGGACGAACTGGTCGAGACCCTGGCGGACGGACGCACCGTGCGCCGCATCGGCTCGGGCGTCCTGGCCGGGTCCTATGTCTCGTCGCCGTCCGAGGTCGCGGCCTTCACGACCTACGGCAACACCATGAGCATCGCCCGGGCCCACACCGAACGGATGGAAGAGCTCCGCTCGGCCGCCCGCGCCCAATCGCGCGCCTCTCGATGAAGAGGGCGGCCGTCCTCCTAGCCGCCGGGCTGACGCTCGGCGGCTGCGTGAGCCACGACTACGCCCGCATCGACATGGCGGCCGGCAAGCCCTGGGGCTACAGCGACCTGCGCAACGCCGACGGCGGCTACACCGTCCGGGTGGTCCTGCCCGTCGGCCCGGAGCTGGCCTACGACTATTTCCACCGCCGGGCGGACGAGCTCTGCGAGGGGAAGACGGCGCGCAAGAGCGTGCACACGGCCGTCCGGCCGACGATGCTCTACGACCGCTATGGCGGGCGGCCGGGCCATTTCGTGCTGGAGGGGGTGGTCTACTGCGAGACGCCCGCCGCCGCGGAGCCGGCGGCCGTCCCGGCCCGGACGGCGTCCTAGCTCACCGCATCTCGACCCCGGCGGGTCCCCGGCGGGGGATCGCCAGCGCGCCCG
>NZ_JBNFOJ010000102.1:0-9768 GCF_057364705.1 Brevundimonas sp. CURTG3B2_SDJG | reverse complement strand
GCCGCGCCGGCCCCGCGAGCCGCGGGCGACGGCCCGCCCCTCTGGGTGATCCGCGACGCGGATTCGACCGTCTATCTGTTCGGCACGGTTCACATGCTGCGGCCGGGCACGGCCTGGGGATCGGACCAGGTCGACGCGGCCTTCGACAGCGCCTCGGAAGTCTGGTTCGAGGTCGTCGACCCGGACAACCAGGCCGCCCTGGGGCCCATCATTCAGCAGTATGGCGTTTCGCCCGATCAACCCCTGTCCCGCTGGCTGACCGCCGATGAGAAGGCCGCCCTGGACCGCGCTGTCCAGCCGATGGGCATGACCGCCGCCCAGGTCGATCCGCTGCGCCCCTGGTTCGCGGCCTTGATGATCGGCGTGACCCCGCTGACCCAGGCCGGCTTCGACACGACCGTCGGCGTCGAGATGAACCTGCGCAGTCGCGCCCTCGCCGCCGGCAAGGCGATCAAGGGGTTCGAGACCCTGGACCAGCAGGTCGGCGGCCTGGCCCGGATGAGCGACGAAGGCCAGAAGGCCTACCTGCGCCACTACCTGGCGAACGCTCAGTCCGCGCCTGCGCAGCTGGACGCCCTGGTCGCCGGCTGGATCGCGGGCGACGTCCAGGCCATGGAGACGTTCTCCCATGAAACCGGCCGCGGCATCTCCGAGGAAGTCCATCAGGTCTTCCTGTCGCGCCGCAATGCGGATTGGGCGAACCAGATCGAAGCCTTGCTGAAGGGCTCCGGCACGGCGTTCGTCGCCGTCGGCGGCGCTCACCTGGTCGGGGACGACAGCGTCCAGGCCCTGCTGGCCAGCAGGGGAATCCGGACCATCCGCCGCTGACGAAATCATCCCTCGCCCTGCTGCTGACAGTCTGTTGGCAGCAGGGTGGCGGTAGAAGGATCGGGACCGCCAGACGGCCCCGCATTACGGCGTTTTAGGACTACGGCCACGCTTCGGCCCCGTAGTCGGGGCAAGAAGGCGATCACGGATGGTTTCGGGCCCGCGCCTGCCCTTGCGCAAACCGAACCGCGTTCCGATCTCGCGACTGTTACAGATACCAAGAAGAACGTTCCCTCCCCGGACGTCGGAAAAACAGATGACTTCTCAGGTCCTCACCCCCGCCCGCTCGCGGCTCAACGCGAGCTACCGCAATCTGACCCTCTGGACCCTCCAGGGGTGGATCGCGATGTTCTTCATCGCGGCCGGCTACGCCAAGCTGACCGAGCCCCTGGCCAACCTGGTCGATCTGATGCGCTGGCCGGCCCTGGTCAGCGAGAGTTTCGTGCGCGGCCTCGGCCTCGCCGAGATCGTGCTGGCCGTCCTGGTCCTGGCCCCGCTGGTGTCGTGGAAGCACGGCCGGCCGCTGCTGGTCGTCGCCGCCGCCGGCCTGCTGGCGCTCGAGACGGCGATGCTGGCGATCCACGCGACCGGCATGGACACGGGCCCGGCGACCACCAACCTCGTCCTGATCGCGATGACGGCCCCGGTGCTCTGGTTCCGGTCGCGCGAAGTCCGCTAACCGGCCCCTCCCCGGACGAACGACGCCGCGAAGGTTCGCCTTCGCGGCCGTTTTCGTGTCCGGCGCAAAAGCTTCCCTTTACGTGCACGTCAAGTTCGGTCTATGCATTCCGCATGGCGACCGCCGACGATCATCGCACCTATTCGATCCGCCAGCTCTGCCGCGAGTTCGGGGCGACGGCCCGCGCCCTGCGGTTCTATGAGGACAAGGGCCTGCTGAACCCCGCCCGCAAGGGCCAGACCCGCGTCTACGACGCCCGCGACCGCGCCCGCTTGAAGCTGATCCTGCGCGGCCGGCGCATCGGCTTTTCGCTGCAGGAGATCCAGTCGATGCTGGATCTCTACGACCGCAAGGACCACAACGCCCACCAGATGGCCGTGGCGCTCCGCCAGCACCGCGCCCAGATCGCGGCGCTGAAACAGCAGCTCGAAGACATCGAAGGCGCCATCGAGACGGCCGAGGAGGCCTGTCAGTGGATGGAGGAGAAGCTGGGCGAGCATCGCCCCGACCTCCTGCCCGGCGCCGAGGAATACGCGTCCTTGATGAAGGCGCGTCTGAACACCGACCACCACCATCACCAGCCCTTCAAAGCGAGAGCCTGAGCCGCATGGCGTACAAAGCCCCCGTCCGCGACCTGACGTTCATCCTGAACGAGGTGCTGGAGATCGACCGCTATTCCAATCAGACCGGCTTCGCGGACGTGACGTCCGACCTGGTCGGCCAGATCCTTGAGGAAGGCGCCAAGTTCTCCGAAGAGGTCATCGCCCCCCTGAACAAGGTCGGCGACGTCGAGGGCTGCAAGTGGGACGCCGGCAAGGTCACCGGCCCGACCGGGTGGAAGGACGCCTACCAGCAGATGGTCGCCGCCGGCTGGCCCGGCCTGGGCTCGGACCCCGAGCACGGCGGCCAGGGCATGCCCGCCATCGTCAGCATGGCCTTCGGCCAGATGACCGCCGGCGCCTCGGCCGCCTTCTCGATGTACCCCGGCCTGACCCACGGCTGTTACGAGGCGCTGAACGCCAACGCCTCGGAAGAACTGAAGGCGATCTACTGCCCGAAGCTTGCCACCGGCGAGTGGGGCGGCACCATGAACCTGACCGAGCCGCAGTGCGGCACCGACCTGGGCCTGATCCGCACCAAGGCGGTCCCGAACGGCGACGGCAGCTATTCGATCACCGGGCAGAAGATCTGGATCTCGTCGGGCGAGCACGACTTCACCGACAACATCGTCCACCTGGTCCTGGCCCGCATCGAGGGCGCGCCGACCGGCATCAAGGGCATCAGCCTGTTCGTGGTGCCCAAGCATTTCGTCACCGAGGACGGCGGCGTCGGCGAACGCAACGAGGGCGTCGGCTGCGCGGGCCTGGAGCACAAGATGGGCATCCACGGCAACGCCACCTGCGTCATGGCCTACGAGAACGCCAAGGGCTGGCTGGTCGGCCAGGAGAACAAGGGCATGGCGGCGATGTTCGTCATGATGAACGAGGCCCGCCTGGGCACCGGCCTGCAGGGCCTGTCGATCGGCACGGCCGCCTACCAGGCCGCCGCGGAGTTCGCCAAGGACCGTCTGCAGGGCCGCTCGCTGACCGGACCCAAGAACCCCGACGGCCCCGCCGACCCGATCATCGTCCACCCGGACGTCCGCCGCATGCTGCTGGAGGCCAAGGCCTTCGTCGAAGGCGGCCAGGCCTTCATCCTGTGGACCGCCTTGCAAGCCGATCTGCAGAAGTCCGACGACGAGGCGACCGCCACCAAGGCGCGCGACTACATGGGCCTGATCACCCCGGTGCTGAAGGCCTATCTGACCGACAAGGGCTTCCATGCCGCCAGCCTGTCCATGCAGGTGCACGGCGGCTCGGGCTACACCGAGCACTTCCCGGCCTCGCAGTACCTGCGCGACGCCCGCATCACCATGATCTACGAGGGCGCCAACGGCATCCAGGCCCTGGACCTGGTCGGCCGCAAGCTGCCGGCCAACGGCGGCCGGGCGATCATGACCTGGTTCGGCGAGATCGACGCCTTCACCGCCGAGCACGCGGGGAACGAGACGCTGAAGCCCTTCATCGACGGCGTCGCCGACGCCAAGAAGAAGCTTCAGGAGGCCACCATGTGGCTGATGCAGAACGGCATGGCCAATCCGGACAACGCCGGCGCCGCCTCGACCGACTATCTGAACATCTTCGGTCTGACCGCCCTGTCCTACGTCTGGGCTCAGATGGCGATCGCGTCGCAGAAGGCCATCGACGCCGGCTCGACCGACCCGTTCTACGCCAACAAGATCGCCACCGGCCGCTACTTCGTCGAGCGCATCCTGCCCGACGCCGGCGCGCATCTGGCCAAGCTGAAGACCGGCGCCGACGTGCTGATGAGCGTGCCGGCGGAGGCGTTCTGACGGATCGCCGGCGCGCTTGACTGCCGTGACGTGACATCGCCAGTCATGGGCTGAGTTTCTCCCTCCCCCTCGGGGGAGGGTGGTCGCGAAGCGACCGGGTGGGGGCGGCGCGGAAGACGTCGCGTCCCCCGTCACCCCAGCCCCTCCCACCCGGCCGCGCGCGGCCACCCTCCCTGGCGAGGGAGGGGAGATGCTGTGAGTTCCCATGAACGTCCTCAACGTCCCCGAACCCGAGTTCATGCAGGAAGAAGAGATCACCCTCTTCTCCGACAGCGTCGGCAAGTGGATCGACGAGCACGCGCCGCCCGAGAAGTTCCAGCAGTGGATCGCCGACAGCTCGGTGCCCCGCCAGCTGTGGAACGACGCCGGCGAGGCGGGCCTGCTGGGCCTGTCCATGCCCGAGGAAGACGGCGGCATGGGCGGCGACTACCGGCACGAGGTCGTGCTGATGCGCCAGCTGGGCTGGAAGGGCGCGGACCACTTCGGCATCTCGCTGCACAACGCGATCGTCATGCCCTACATCTGGCACTACGGCACAGAGGAGCAGAAGCGGCGCTGGCTGCCGCGCCTTCAGACCGGCGAACTGGTCGGCGCCATCGCCATGACCGAGCCGGGCGCGGGCTCTGACCTCCAGGGCGTGAAGACCACCGCCCGCAAGGAGGGGAACCAGTACGTAGTCAACGGCTCCAAGACCTTCATCACCAACGGCCAGCTTGCGAATTTCATCATCGTCGTCGCCAAGACCGATCCCTCGGAGGGCGCCAAGGGCACCAGCCTGATCGTCGTCGAGACCGATGGCGCGGAAGGCTTCGAGCGCGGCCGCAATCTGCACAAGATCGGCATGGAGGCCAACGACACCTCCGAGCTCTTCTTCAACGACGTGAAGGTTCCGGGCGAGAACATCATCGGCGGCGGCGAGGGCCAGGGCTTCATCCAACTGATGCAGCAGCTGCCTCAGGAGCGGCTGAACATCGCCATCCAGGGCGTCGCCGCCGCCGAGCGCGGCCTTCGCGAGACCCTGGCCTACGTCAAGGAGCGCAAGGCCTTCGGCAAGCGGGTGATCGACTTCCAGAACACCCAGTTCAAGCTGGCCGAGGTCAAGACCAAGCTGACGGTGGCCAAGGTCTTCGTCGACCACTGCATGGGCCTGCACCTGAAGGGTCAGCTCGACGCCGCCACCGCCTCGATGGCCAAATACTGGGTCACCGACATTCAGGGCGAGGTCATCGACGAGATGCTGCAGCTGCACGGCGGCTACGGCTACATGACCGAATACCCGATCGCCCAGCTGTACAAGGACGCCCGCGTCCAGCGCATCTACGGCGGCACCAACGAGATCATGAAGCTGCTGATCGCGCGGACGCTGTAGGCGATATACAACCTATCCGCTCATCCCCGCGAAAGCGGGGACCCAGTGCTTTGGGGAAAACGCGGACATGGACTTCTTCACCTACATCGTCGCCAGCCGACGGAATGGAACCCTGTACACGGGCTCCACGGACTCGGTGATGACCCGCGCCCTTCAGCACCGGAGCGGCCGCTTCGCCGGCTTCACCGCCAAATACGGCTGCGACATTCTCGTCTGGTATGAGCGCCACCCGACCCGAGACGCCGCATTCAGACGCGAACGGCAGATCAAGAAATGGAACCGGGTGTGGAAGCTCGAACTGATCGAGCGAGCCAACCCCGGATGGCGCGATCTGTTCGAAGATTTCAGATGATGCTCTCACTGGGTCCCCGCTTCCGCGGGGATGAGCGGATTTGATAGGTTGCCCCATGATCCGCCTCCACATCCCCCAGCCCCTCGCCCCCGGCGCGGCCCTCGCCCCGAGCCTCGACCAGTCGCGCTACCTGACCCAGGTCATGCGGCTGAAGACCGGCGACGACCTGCTGGTCTTCAACGGCCGGGACGGCGAGTGGCGGTGCACGATCGCCGAGGTGCTGAAGAAAGGCGCGGTCCTGCGCGCCGAGGAAAAGGTCCGCGGCCAGGTCGCGCCCCCCGACGTCCACTTGCTGATCGCCGTGGTCAAGAAGTCCGCCCTGGAGTTCGCCGTGGAGAAGGCGACCGAACTGGGCGTCGCGCGCATCCGCCTAGTGACCACTGCCCGCACCCAGCCGCAGCATCTGCGCCTGGACCGGCTGGACGCCATCGCCGAGGAGAGCGCCGAGCAGACCGGCCGGCTGGACGTGCCGGCGGTGGACGCGCCGGTCAAGCTGGACGCCCTGCTGAACGATTGGGACGTCTCACGTCGCCTGATGTTCTGCGACGAGACCGGCGGCGCGCCGGCCATCCCCGCGCTGCGCGCCGCGGGCGAAGGACCGTGGGCGATCCTGATCGGGCCGGAAGGGGGCTTCACGCGCGAGGAAGGCGCCCGCCTTCGCGCCCTGCCTTTCGCCACCGCCGTATCCCTGGGCCCCCGGATCTTGCGGGCCGACACCGCCGCGACGACGGCCCTGACCCTGTGGCAGGCCGCCATCGGGGACTGGGCGCGCTGACTACGACCGATTCTGTCGTGGCATGAGTCCACACTGCGCGGGTCATGAGCGCTCCCGCGGTCCAATTGTGCACTATGTGCACTCGAAAAATTCCGAGTGCACATCCGGCCACGCCGGACCGATGGCGACGACCGAGCGACTTGGCCCTTGAGCGTCGCGGTCCGGTCGCCCATCTAGCCGCGACAAGAGGGGTTACAGATCCGCATGGCCGACCACGCACCGCTGACTCGCGACGCCCTGATCGGGGCCATGTCGAAGGGAATGAAGCCCCGGGACCAGTGGCGCATCGGCGCCGAGCACGAGAAGTTCGGTTTCGACCGGTCGACCTGCGCCGCCCGGCCTACGACGGCCCCTCCGGCATCCTGGCCATGCTGGAAGGCCTGACCCGGTTCGGCTGGGAACGGGTCTACGAGGGCGATCATGTCATCGCCCTGGAGCGGTCCACGCCGGACGGCCTGACCTCCTCGATCAGTCTGGAGCCCGGCGGCCAGTTCGAACTCAGCGGCGCGCCGCTGAAGGACGTGCACGAGATCTGCGACGAGACCGGCCGCCACCTGATGGAGGTCAAGCAGGTCGCCGACCAGCTGGGCCTCGGCTTCCTGGGCGCGGGCTTCGACCCGATGTGGCGGCGGGAGGAAGTGCCCGTGATGCCCAAGGGCCGCTACGACATCATGCGCGCCTACATGCCCAAGAAGGGGAACCTGGGTCTCGACATGATGCTGCGCACCTGCACCATCCAGTCGAACCTGGACTTCGAGTCCGAGGCCGACATGGTCGCCAAGTTCCGCGCATCCCTGGCGCTGCAGCCGATCGCCACCGCCCTGTTCGCCAACAGCCCGTTCACCGAGGGCCGGACGAACGGCTTCCTGACCGCCCGCGCCAACGTCTGGACCGACACCGACCCGGACCGGACCGGCATGCTGGACTTCGTCTTCCAGGACGGCTTCGGCTTCGACCGGTACGCCGACTACGCACTGGACGTGCCGATGTATTTCGCCAAGCGCGAGGGCCGCTACGTCGACCTGTCGGGCCAGTCGTTCCGCGCCTTCATGGAGGGGAAGCTGGACGCCCTGCCCGGCGACCGGGCGACCCTGAAGGACTGGAACGATCACCTGACCACCCTCTTCCCCGAGGTCCGGCTGAAGGCCTATCTGGAGATGCGCGGCGCCGACGGCGGCCCCGTGGAGCCGCATCTGCGCGCTGCAGGGCGCTGTGGGCCGGCGTGCTCTACGACGCCCCGTCGCTGGCCGCGGCCTGGGACCTGGTCAAGGACTGGGCGGTCGAGGACCACGAGCGCCTGCGCCGCGACGTCACCCGCCTGGGCCTGAAGGCCGAGGTCGCGGGCCGCACCGTCCAGGACATCGCCAGGGACATGGTCGACATCGCCCGCCAGGGCCTGAAGAACCGGGCCCGCTTCTCGGGCGGCATGGTCGACGAGCGCGGCTATCTGTCCGAACTGGAGGACATCGCCGACAGCGGCGTCACCCCGGCCGAACGGCTGCTGGACCTGTACCACGGCGAATGGAAGGGCGACCTCAGCCGGATGTACCGCGACTTCGCCTACTGAAAATGGGCCGTCTCCTGTCGTGGTTAACCTCGAAGGAAAAAGCGCCACCGGTTCTCTATAAATTCTTTGGGCCGGAGCGATCCGATACTTTCCGATCGATGCGAGTGAGGTTCTCTCAAGTCGCGGCACTCAATGACCCGTTCGAGTTCACGACAACTCTGAATCCAGAGATGCTGGAGCTCGCGGCAACGCAATAGGATCGCAATCCGCCCTTAAGGATGTTGAGCCTAGCCAGACTCTCCTGGTGACGACGGACCCTCGATCCAATGAGCTGCACCGCGCTGGCCGAACCGGACGACAAACCCCTGGGTGCCCCCGTCCGCCAGCCAGCGGCGAGCGAGGCCGCCGGCGCCGAGCTCTCGACCTTCTTCGAGGTCTCGCTGGACCTGCTGGTCATCCGCGAACTGGATGGCCGGGTGGCCAAGGTCAGCCGCTCGTGGCTGACCGTCATGGGTTATGAGCCCGAGGCCATGCGTGGAATGCGGCTGCTCGACCTGGTGCATCCGGACGACATGCCCGCCACCCAGCGCAGTGTGCAGGAGGTCGAGAACCGCCGTCCGGGCGATCCCGTCCTGGGCATGATCAACCGCTATCGGCACCGGGACGGAAGCTACCGCACCCTGGAGTGGCGCGCCCAGCGTTTCCACGACCGGATCTACGCCGTCGCCCGCGACGTCACCGACCGGGTCGCCGCGGAGCAGGCGCTGATCGAGGCCAAGGCTGCCGCCGAGGCCGCCAACGTCGCCAAGTCCGACTTCCTGGCCAATATGAGCCACGAGATCCGCACGCCCCTGAACGGGGTGATCGGCATCGTCGACGCCCTTTCGCGCACCCCGCTCAGCCCCGAGCAGGCCGAGATGGTCGCCCTGATCCGGGGCTCCGGCGTCACCCTGGAACGCCTGGTCTCCGACATTCTGGACGTCTCCAAGATCGAGGCCGGCCAGCTGGACCTCGAGCAGCGCCCGTTCGACCTGGAGGAAGCGCTCGAGCCGCTGGGCGTCATGCGCGCCCGCGCCGAGGACAAGGGCCTGGCCTTCCATGTCCTGCGCACGGACGACGCGCGCGGCGTCTTCGTCGGGGACAGCACGCGCATCCGCCAGATCCTGGGCAACCTGCTGTCCAACGCGGTCAAATTCACCGCCCAGGGCGGCGTCACCGTCCGCATCGAGGCCTGGCCCGACGATCCGGACGGCGGGACGCGCCACCGCTTGGCGATCACGGTCGAGGACACCGGCGTCGGCTTCGACGCCGGTCACGCCGCGCGCCTGTTCGATCGCTTCAACCAGGCCGACAGCACCATCACCCGGCGGTTCGGCGGCACGGGCCTGGGCCTGTCGATATGCCGGTCCCTGGTCGAGATGATGGATGGAGTGATCGAGGCCCGGTCCACGCCGGGTTCCGGCAGCCGGTTCCGCTTCGTCTTGCCGCTGCCCCGCGCCGCCAGCCTGGCCGACTACGATGCGCGCGAGCCCGCCGCCGGCTCGGCCGGCCTGCCCTGGGGCGGTCGTCCCCTGCGGGTCCTGCTCGCCGAGGATCATCCCACCAACCAGCGGGTGGTCCAGCTGATCCTGGGGTCGCAGGGCGCCGAGGTCGTCGTCGCCGCCGACGGCGCCCTGGCCCTCGACGCGTTCGAGGCCGACGCCTTCGACGTCGTGCTGATGGACATGCAGATGCCGGTCATGGACGGCCTGACCGCCACCCGGGCCATTCGCGCGCTCGAGGGCGCCCGCCCAGACCGCCCCCGGACGCCGGTGGTCATGCTCAGCGCCAACGCCATGGTCGAGCACCGGGCCGAGGCGCTGCATC
>NZ_JBNFOJ010000101.1:0-9838 GCF_057364705.1 Brevundimonas sp. CURTG3B2_SDJG | reverse complement strand
GGGGGCCGCCTGCGCCTCGGCGGCGAAACAGGGCGGCGCTGGCGATGAGGGGGCCAGGCACAGGCCGGCGGCGAAGCTTTCCAGGCATGAGGCGGCGCGCCCCAGAATGGTGCTGGCGGTCATGGTCTTGTTTCCTTGTCGGGGTTGTCTGTCGGGCCGGGGCCCGGAAGGGACGAGCCGGAGGCTCAGGGCTGGAAGAGGGTTTCCACGGGTTGGTCCAGGATGCGGGCGATCCGGCAGGCCAGGGTGACCGACGGCGCGTACCGGCCGGTCTCGATGGCCCGGACGGTCCGGACCGAAACCTCGAGGCGGTCGCCCAGTTCGGCCTGAGTGAGGTTCTTCTCCAGGCGTCGGTCGCGCAGGCCGCTGGTCGTGACCGGGGTCATCGGCCTTGCTCCGCGTGGAAGCCGAGGCGGTCGCCGAAGCGGGCCAGGGCGACGACGAGGGCGACGATCAGCATCACCGCGCCGACCGAGGGCGCGTGGCCCCACGACTGCGGCCAGAAGGGGATCGGCTCGGGCATGTCCGAGACCAGGACCACCATCAGCAGCAGGAAGACGGCGGCGTCCCCCTGGCCTGGGGTCCAGTTCGATTTCGCCGGGGTCGTTTCGGTGTGCATGACAAGCCTCCCTGTCGTTGTGACAAGGTTGCTTTACAAAGAAGGCCGGGGTTGAGTCAAGTGTCTTTTACATCATGCCAAGGAAACTTTCCTTGTGCCGCGTCGCCGCTGGGTTAGTGCGGATGGCTTAATCCGCACCACGCTCCGTCACCCTCCGGGCTTGTCCCGAGGATGACGAAGGGCCGGAGCGCGCGCCTAGGCCTTGGCGGCCCGCGCGGCGGCGAGGCGGTCCAGCTTGGCCCGGAAGGGCGCCCAGTCGTCGCCCTGGTCGATCGCGGCCCAGATCGCCTCGACCTCGTCGATCAGCATCTCTTCCGGCTGGGGAGCGGCGAAGGCGGGACGCTCCAGCCGCTCGGGCCGATCCGGTTGATGTTCGAACAGGGCGAAGCGGAAGGCGTCGAAGGCCTCGCCCTGATAGAGCTTGCCGCGGGGGCCGCCCAGCGCCCGGGCCGAAGAGGCGAAGCCGCCGAACCAGTCGAAGAACAGGGGCTCCCACCGCAGGCCCTCGCCGCCCTCGCGCAGCAGGGCCAGGGTCGTGTCCAGCAGGCGCTGGTCCGCGGCCTCGCCGAGGCTCAGCACGCCCAGCCGCTCCAGGAAGGCGGCGCGCAGTTCGCGGATGTAGGCCGGGCCGAAGCCGTTCAGGGCGTCGGTCAGCGGGCCGGCGTCGGCGACCAGCTTCAGGGCGCCGCCCAGCTGGGTCAGGGCCCAGAACACGGCCTCGGGCTGGCGAGCGAAGGCGTAGAGGCCGGTCTGGTCGAAATAGGCGGCGGTGAAACCGGGTTCGTAATACGGCAGGAAGCGCCAGGGGCCGTAGTCGAAGCTTTCGCCCGTGACGTTCAGATTGTCGGTGTTCAGGACGCCGTGGACGAAGCCGGCGGCGACCCAGCGCGCCGTCAGACGCGCCGAAGCCTGGACTACGGCGGCCAGGAAGCCGGGCGCGTCCCCGCTGGCGACCTGGGGGTGGTAGAGAGCGCGGGCGTGCTCGACCAGGGCCTCGACCATGTCGGCGCGGCCGAACCAGGCCGCCCGCTGAAAGGTTCCGAACCGGATGTGGCTGTGCGACAGCCGCACCAGCACCGCCGAGCGGGTGGGGGACGGCTCGTCGCCGCGCTCCAGGGCCTCGCCGGTCTCGATCAGGCTGAAGGCGCGGCTGGTGGGGACGCCCAGGGTCTCCAGCATCTCGGCGGCCAGCACCTCGCGCACGCCGCCCTTCAGGGTCAGCCGTCCGTCGGCGGTGCGCGACCAGGGCGTCCTGCCCGACCCCTTGGTCCCCAGGTCCAGCAACCGGCCCTCGCCGTCCCTCAGCTGCGCCGCCAGGAAGCCGCGGCCGTCGCCGAGGTCCGGGTTGTAGGTGCGGAACTGGTGGCCGTGATACCGCATCGCCACCGGACCGGGCTGTCCGGGCAGCGGCTCGAAACGGCCGAAATGGGCGATCCATTCGGCGTCGGTCAGCGAGGCCAGGCCGACCCCGGCGGCGGCGCGGTCGTTGCGGAAGCGCAGGACGGCCTGCGGGAAGTCCGCCGCTCGCACCGCGTCGCCGTACTCGTCTCCCAGGTCGAAGAAGCGGGGTTCCGGGCGGTAGTCGGGCGAGACGGGCATACGCGCCAGATGCGGCGTCCGGCGCGCGGGCGCAACTCAGAAGCTCGCGCGCACCGTGACGCCGAAGGTGCGCGGGTCCCCCGGATTGCCGACGACCAGGCCGGAGTTGCCCGATTGCAGGCTGACGAACTGGAGGTAGTCCTCGTTCAGGGCGTTGCGCACCCAGACGAAGGCCTCCCAGCCGTTGTCGGCGCGGAAGCCGGCGCGGAGATTCAGCAGGGTGTAGCCGTCGATCTCGGTGTAGCGCGACACCGAGGCGTCGGAGTTGTAGCTGGAGCGGAACGACGCCTCGGCGCCGAAGTAGGCCTCGCCCGAGCCCTGGGCGAAACCGATCTGGCGGTGCAGTTCGCCGCCCAGCGCCCCGGCCCAGGGCGAGACGCCCGGCAGGTCCTGACCGCTGAGGTCGCAGGCCACGGTGGTCGACCCAAGCCGCTCGAGCGGGCAGGGGCCGTTGGCGAATGAGGCGTAGATCGCATCCGACCAGGCGATGTTGGCGAACAGATCGAGGTAGGCGTTCGGGCGGGCGAAGGCGTCGACCTCGATCCCCTGGATCTCGACCTTCTCGGCGTTGGCCAGATAGCCGCGCAGGGCGCCCGGACCGGTGTCGACGACGTTGGTCTGATAGTCCTCGACGTCGCTACGGTAGGCGGCGAAGTTCGCGGTCAGGCGTCGGTCGAAGGCCTGGACCTTCAGGCCCAGCTCCCAGGTGGTGACCACTTCGGGCCGCACGACGGCGTTGTTCACCGCCGGGCTTCCATCGGGAAGATTGGGGATGCCCGCCATATTGATCCCGGCGGATTTGTAGCCGCGCGCGAAGCTGGCGTAGGCGAGCACGTCGGGGGTCAGGTCGTAGGAAACGGCCAGCTGGCCGGACAGGTCCTCGTCGGTGAAGGCGGCGTCGTAGGCCTGGGGGCGGGCGATGCCGAGCCGGCGCGAGATCAGGACGGGGTCGGTCGTCGCAAGCCCGCCCGTGGTGGTGTTCTGGTAGCGGCCCGCCTTTTCTTCATAAGTGTAGCGAAGACCCGGCGTGACGTGCAGCCGGTCGGTGACGTGCCAGGTCACCTGGCCGAAGACGGCGAGGGAGTCGGTCTCGATCCGTGAGTCGTTGAACACCGTGTAGCCGTTCAGCAGGGCGTCCGGCGTTCCGGCAGGCAGCAGCCAGTAGGAGGCGTCGCGCCCGTACTCGGTCACCCCGTGGGTCTCGACCGCCTGGTGGAAGGCGTAGAGCCCGACGGTCCAGTCGAAGCGGCTGGAGCCATTGGAGGACAGGCGCAGCTCCTGGCTCCACTGGTCCTGCCAGGACGGGTTCTCGGACCGGCGGACGATGTCCAGGGCGGTGTAGTCGCGATCGTTGCGCGGGCCCCAGTCCCAGGCCCGCCAGGCGGACACCGAGGTCAGGGTGGCGAAGCCGAAGTCGTAGTCCACGATGGCCGAGACGCCCCGGTGAATCTGGTCGGCGCGGATGGCGCCGTCGGCGTCGGCCAGCCGGTCGTAGGGATTGGTGCTGGGCGGCGCGTAGCCGCGTCCCGCCGCCAGGGCCGCGTACTGCTGGGCCGCCGGCTTCAGGGTCGCCCCCGCGGTCACATAAAGCTGGGTGCAGCAGTCCGGGGTCAGGTCGGCGTAGTCGGCGAACAGGCGGATCCTCAGTCGCTCGTTCGGCTCGAACAGCAGCTGCCCCCGCAGCCCAGGGCGTCCTGGGCGTTCTGGGCGCGGCCGGCGTGACGTTCTGGAGCAGGCCGTCGCGGCGGGTGGAGACCACCGACAGGCTGCCGGCGAGCACATCGCCGACGATCGGCCCGGTGAAGGTCGCCTTGGCCTGCTGGAAGCCATGGTCGCCGATCGTCAGCTCGACGCGACCCTGGGGCTCGAAGCTGGGCGACTGGGTGGTGATGTTCAGGGCGCCGGCGGTGGTGTTCTTGCCGAACAGGGTGCCTTGCGGCCCGCGCAGGATCTCGATCCGGTCGATGTCGATGAAGTCCAGCGTCGCCGAGGCGGGGCGGGCGTAATAGACCTGATCGACATAGATCCCGACGCCTTGCTCCAGACCGTCGTTGGCCAGGCCGTAGCTGGCGCCCAGGCCCCGGATGCTGACGGCGGTGTTCCTGGGATTGGACGACAGCAGCTGGACCGTGGGGGCCAGTTGGGTCACCTGGGCGATGTTGTAGGCGCCGGTCCGGTCCAGAAGCTCCTCGTTGACCACCGTCAGGGCGATGGGGACGTCCTGGGCGCGCTCTTCGCGGCGGCGGGCGGTGACGACGATGTCGCCGATGCTGGCGACGCTCTCCTGCGGCGCGGGTTCCGGATCCGGCTCGGCCCAGGCGCCGCCCGCCATCCCCAGGCAGGCCAGCGCCGCGGCGGCGGAGGTCGTCAGGCGGACTCGGTCGGCGGATGGGCGGGTCATGGCGTCCTCGGCGCGAAAATGCGTCGAGATCGGCTTGGGGCGGCGGTCACGCTTCCGCAAACGGGATTATCTGGCGAAGCCTGTAAGAAAAACTATCCCGCCTGCCATGATGGGGGCGATCTGTGGCTTGGGTGGCCTAGTTTTTCTGTCTTCCTGGTCAGGCCTTGAGCAGGGGGCCGATCAGCTGGATCGCCGCCAGGGTCAGGATCAGCAGGCCGATCAGTCCGGCGAACGGCCGCAGCGGCAGAACCTTGGCGATCCGCGCCGCCAGGGGGGCGGCGACCACTCCGCCCAGGATCAGGCCTGCGATCGAGGCCGCGTACTGCCGGATGTCGGCCAGATCGCTCCAGTGGCCGGTGAGCAGCGCCGTGAGGAAGGTGGTGGAGACCGCCGTGGCGACGACGGCCTCGGCGGCGTTGCCGGTGCCGACCGCCTGACGCGGCGGTTCACCCACGCCGGACCAGGGTCGTGGTCACCGTCGGGGCCCCAGCCGCCTCCGCCCAGGGCGTCGAGAAAGCCGCCCAGCACGCCCAGCGGCGCGGCGCCGACGGCCGGGGTCGGGCGAAGGCGGATCTCGCGCGAGGCGCGGACCAGGATCACCAGGCCCATGAAGGCCAGCCAGGCCAGCACGAACGGTTTGATCGCCTTGCCGTCCACCGAGGTCAGCAGCACGCCCCCGGCGACGCCGCCGATGACCCCGCCCAGGGCCAGGGGCCAGAACAGAGGCCAGCGGATGTTGCCGTGGACCAGGTGGGACACACCCGACGCCGTGCCGGTGAAGACCTTGGCGGCGTGGACGCTCGCCGAGGCCGCCGCCGGGGGCGTGCCCAGGCTCAGCAGCAGCGTCGAGGAGATGACGCCGAACGCCATACCCAGCGCGCCGTCGACGATCTGGGCCGCGAAGCCCACCGCCGCGAACAGGAGGAAGTCGGTCATGAAGCGGCGGGCGCGCTCAGCCACGGCGGCGTCGGCAGGCCGCGCGCGGTCAGGAACTCCGGATTGAACAGGCGCGAGGCGTAGCGCCCTCCGGGGTCGCACAGGAAGGTCACGATGGTCTTGCCCGGCCCCAGCCGCTCGGCCAGCCGCAGGGCGCCGACCAGGTTGACTCCGCTAGAGCCGCCCAGGGACAGGCCCTCATGCTGGACCAGGTCGTAGAGCACGGGAAGGAACTCGGCGTCCTCCACCCGGAAGGCGTGGTCGGGCGTGAAGCCCTCCAGATTGCCGGTGATCCGCCCCACGCCGATGCCCTCGGTGATCGAGGTCCCTTCCGAGGACATCTCGCCCCGGGTGAACCAGTTGAACAGCGACGCGCCGGCGGGGTCGCCAGGGCGACCTGGATGGTCGGGTCCCGCTCCTTGAGGAAGGTCCCGACCCCCGACAGGGTGCCGCCCGAGCCGACCACGCTGACGAAGCCGTCGATCCGTCCTCCGGTTTGCTCCCACAGTTCCGGCGCCGTGCCCTCGTAGTGGGCCAGGCGGTTGGAGAGGTTGTCGAACTGGTTCGCCCAGAAGGCCCCGTTCGGCAGGGTGGAATCCAGCTCCTTGGCCAAGCGGGCCGAGTGGTGCACGAAGTGGCAGGGGCTGGAGTAGGGCGCGGCGTCGACCTCGACCAGCTGGGCGCCGACGGAGCGCAGGGCCTGCTTCTTCTCCTCGGACTGGGTGCGCGGCATGACGATGACCGCGGGATGGCCCAGGGCGGCGCCGACCAGACTGAGGCCGATGCCGGTGTTGCCGGCGGTGCCTTCGACGATGGTTCCGCCGGGCCGCAGCTGGCCCGAGGCCCGGGCGCGCTGGATGATGGACAGGGCGGCGCGGTCCTTGATGGACTGGCCGGGATTCAGGAACTCCGCCTTGCCCAGGATCTCGCAGCCCGTCGCTTCGGACAGGCGGTTCAGGCGGATGAGCGGTGTCCGACCGATCAGGTCGATGACGGAAGCATGGGACGTCACGGGAGGTCTCGAAGGGAAGAGGGAGGCCGGCTCAGGCGGCGGGGGCGATGCGGCGGCCCAGATGGATGCCGCATTCGGTCTTGGCGGCGCCCGACCAGCGGCCCATGCGCGCCGGCTCGTTCGCCTCGACGGGCCGCGTACAGGGCCAGCAGCCGATCGACGGATAGCCGTGCAGGCTCAACGGATGGCGGGGCAGGCCTTCGATCTCGAAACGGGCGTCGATCTGCTCGCGCGACCAGGCCAGCAGCGGATTGACCCGGATCCGTCCTTCGAACAGCTCGAACGGCTTCATCCCGGCGCGTTCGCGGGTCTGGTGCTGCTTGCGGCCGGTGATCAGCATGTCGATCCCCTCCAGGGCCCGGTCCAGCGGCCGGACCTTGCGCAGGTCGCAGCAGGCGTCCGGGTCCGACCGCCACAGGGCGCCGGAGGGGTCTTCGTCGGCGCTTTCCGTTTCGGAGGGCGTCACGATGCGAAGGTCCTTCAGACCGAAATGCCGGGCGATCAGGTCCCGGTACGCCAAGGTCTGGAGGAAGTGCATGCCGGTGTCCAGAAAGACGACCGGGGTCGCGGGGTCGATGCGGGCGACGAAGGAGAGCAGCACCGCCGCCTCCGCGCCGAAGGAGGAGAGGACCGCCGGGCGCAGGCCCTGGTTGTCCTTCAAGGCGAGCCACAGGATGGCCTGGGGGTCCGTCTTGCCGATCTGCGCGTTGAAACCGTCCGCCACGCCTTGAGTGATGCGCGGCGCGGGCCACGCGGGAGAGGTCTCGACGGTTCGCCGCCCGGGCCGCGTCCAGATCGGGGGCTCCGGGTCCGCCGCCGGCTGATAGGCGCCGCTGAAGGCCTCGTCCATCCGTCGCCAGGCCGAGAGGTCGGCGTCGGCGCCCACGACCACCGCGTCGAAGCCGGTGCGGCGCAGGTGCCGGGCCTGGTCCGGCAGCAGACGGCCGTCCGCGACCAGGCGTCCGCGGAAGCCCCGCTCGCGCAGGACCGAGGCCAGCGAGAAGCCGCGCCCGTCCCGGAAGGCGTCGAACTCCAGGATGACGACTTCGGCGCCGCTCGCGGCCGCCTCGACCTCGTCCAAGGGACTGCCAACGGGAAGGCGCAGACCCTCGGGCGCCTGTTCAAGCCACTGCATCATGGTCCTCGTAGATGGCCTGCCGAAACGGCTCGACGCCGGCGCGGCGGACGACGTCGAGGAAGGCTTCCCCCTCGTTGCGAATGTCCAGGTAGCGGTTGAGCGCGCGCTCGACCGCCGGCGCGACCTCGTCGCCCGGCAGGCTGCGGCCCACGATCTCGCCCAGGGCGGCGGTCTCGTCGGCCGAACCGCCCAGGGTGATCTGATAGTATTCCTCGCCCTTCCGATCGACCCCCAGCACCCCGATGTGGCCCACGTGGTGGTGGCCGCAGGCGTTGATGCAGCCGCTCATATTGACCCGCACGGGGCCCAGCCGCTCCTGGAAGTCCGGGTCCGCGAGCCGCTCGGAAAGGGCCTGGGCGACCGGGATGGAACGGGCGTTGGCCAGCGAGCAGTAGTCCAGTCCGGGGCAGGCGATGATGTCGGTGACCAGGCCGGCGTTCGGCGTCGCCAGGCCCAGTTCGACCAGGCGCTCCCAGAGGGTCGGAAGGTCGTCCAGCTTCACGTGCGGCAGGACCAGGTTCTGCTCGTAGGCGGCGCGCACCTCGTCGAAGGCGTAGGTCTCCGCCAGGTCGGCGACGCCGTCCATCTGGTCGGCGGTGATGTCGCCGGGCACGCCGCCGCGCGGCTTCAGCGAGACGGTGACCGAAGCGTAGCCCGATTGCTTGTGGGGCCGCACGTTGTTGCGCGCGAACCGGGCGAAGGCGCGATCGGTCAGGACGCGCCGGTCGAAGGCGTCGCTGGTCCGCGGCAGGTCCTGGAACGGCGGCAGGGCGAAGTAGGCGCGGATGCGCTCGACCTCCGCCTCGGGCACGCGAAGCGCCTCGCGCCGCAGGGTCGCGAAATGCCGCTCCACCTCCTCGCGGAAGGCGTCCAGTCCCAGCGAGGCGACCAGGATCTTGATCCGCGCCTTGTGGATGTTGTCCCGGCGCCCCAGCAGGTTCCAGGCCCTGAGGATGGCGGTCAGATAGGCCAGCAGGTCCTCGGCCGGCACCTCGGGCGCGATCTCCTGGGCGATATGAGGCAGGCGTCCCTGGCCGCCGCCGACGAAGACCCGGAAGGCGGTTCGGCCATCCGCAGTCTTGACGATCTGCAGGCCCACGTCGTGGGTCCGGATCGCCGCGCGATCCTCGGGCGCGCCGATCACCGCGATCTTGAACTTGCGCGGCAGGAACGAGAACTCGGGGTGGAAGGTCGACCACTGCCGGATCAGTTCGCACCAGGGGCGGGGGTCCTCGATCTCGTCGGCGGCGCAGCCGGCGAAGACGTCGGTGGTGACGTTGCGAACGCAGTTGCCGGAGGTCTGGATGGCGTGCATCTCGACCTCGGCCAGCTCGGCCAGAATCGCGGGAAGGTCGCTCAGCGCCGGCCAGTTGTACTGGATGTTGGTGCGGGTGGTGAAATGGCCGTAGCCCTTGTCGTAGACGCGGGCGATGCGGGCCAGACGGCGCAGCTGCCGACTGCTCATCACCCCGTAGGGCACAGCGACGCGCAGCATGTAGGCGTGCAACTGCAGATAGACGCCGTTCATCAGCCGCAGCGGCTTGAAGGCGTCCTCGGTCAGGTCGCCGTTCATCCGCCGCGCGACCTGATCGCTGAACTCCGCGATCCGCTCGCGCACCAGGGCGGCGTCGAATTCGTCGTAGCGGTACATCAGGCGGCGTCCAGGCTGTGGCCGACGCTGGGGCCGGACGCCCGCAGCGTCTCCTTCAGCCGGTCCCGGCCGGACGGCCGCCGTCGCCGATCTCGACCAGATAGGGACCGACGAAGAGTTGGGGCTGGGCCAGGGCGCGCTCGAGGGCCTTCTCCGCCGCCGCCTCGTCGAGACGTTCGGCGAGCGTCAGGCTCTCCACGGCCGCGCCGGCGGGTCCGGCGTAGATCACCCGGCCGTCGGACAGGCGGTTGGCGGTCAGGATCTTCACGCCGCCGCCTCCGCGAGGGCGGCCGTTTCGGCGCGCGCCCAGGACGCGGTCTCGCCGATGATCAGCAGGGCGGGGCTGGCCACGGCCTCGCGACGGACCAGGTCGGCCAGCCCGTCCAGCCGTCCCGCCAGGACGCGCTGGTCCGGCAGGGTGCCGCGCTCCACCACCGCGACCGGCGTGCGGGCGTCCAGCCCGGCCTGGAGCAGCCGGTCTG